>JBGOYQ010000065.1:0-6461 GCA_041479735.1 Anaerolineae bacterium
CAGTTCGATGGCGTCGCCTTCCACCACCAGGTCAAGATCCACGCCCGGCGTTCCCAGCAACAGGTCGCGCACGAACCCACCGACGATGTACAGCGCGTAACCTAGTTGTTCGGCTTCCCGGGCGATCATCCGGAGCAGACGTACACGTTCACTCGGGAGCACGGACTCCATGCGTTCGGCCAGTCGCGCCGGTCGAGAGCCGGCAGCGTCCGCCGCCAGGGTCTTGAGCAAATCGGTGCGTGTCACGATCCCGATGATGTCCCCATTCTCCGGATCAGCTACCGGCACCTGCCCCCAGTCCTGCTGGATCATGACCCGCTGCAGGTGGGCGACCGAATCCTCGGGGTGGACCACCAGCTCACCGGCGTCCATGACGCTGGCTACCGGTCGGCCTCCCATGCCGTGCGCCATCGCCCGGTCGACTGCCCTGCGCGTCAACAGGCCGACGACATTTCCGCCGTCGACCACCGGATAGCCCTCATGCCCGAAGCGCTGCATGCGCTCCGCAGCTTCCGACACCTTGCTCTTTGGATCGAGGACCTGAGGGCCGCGCGACATGATCTCGCCCACCGTCCTGGCCGGTCGAACTTCCTTTTCCAGCAGGCCGAGAAGCTCCGATCGGACGTCATCGATGGTCCGCCCGCGAATCAGGGCGGCGGCCGCCCGGCTGTGACCCCCGCCGCCGAAGGCGGCGGCGATTCGTGCCACGTCGAGCGAGTCGCTGTTCGAACGGGCGACCAGCTGGATCGTCCCATCCAGCGCGACCAGCACGAAGAGTCCTGCCGGGTCGAAAAGGTCGCGCAGTTTGTGGGCCAGTGTGGAGATCTCGTCCACCATGCCCTCGGCCTGGGCGCCGGCGATCACGATCGACAGCCCATGCAGCTGCACCGTTTCGGCGGCCGCCAGCAGGCGGTCATAGAGACGGCGCTGTTCGGCCGAGAGCGGGTGGTTGAGGAACTCGTCGGCCAGGGCCAGGTTGGCACCGTGCTCCAGGAGCCAGGCGCAGGCCAGCAGGTCGCGATGAGTCGTGGCGGCATAGCTGAGCGAGCCGGTGTCCTCGTAGATACCCATCAGGAGCAGCGTGGCGGTGACCACGTCGAAGTGCAGCCCGGCGTCCTGCAAAGCTTCGACCAGCAAAGTGGTCGTGGCGCCCAGCTCCTCGATCTGCACGCGCCAGCGGCGGTCGAGATCAGGCGCATGAGGGTGATGGTCGATCAAGGTGATCGAGGCATCCCGCCTCAAGCCGCGGATGGACGGAAATGATTGCGTATCGACCAGCGTGATCTTTTCGATCGGGCCGCGCGGCAGATCATCGGCCTCGACGAACGAGAACTCATCTCCATAGAGGGTCAGGAAGGCGCGCACATTACGGTTCAACCGGCGCGGCAACACGGGAGTCGCGGCTGGTTCAAGCAGGCGCGCGGCCCAGAGCGAGGCCAGGGCATCGAAATCGGCTTGCTCGTGTGTGAGGATCAGGTTCATGCGGCGGCCTTCTTCTTTCGCTCGGGCCGGCGCGCATTATACATCCGGCCCTCCGGGCGGGCCGCCTGCGTTCAGGTGTGCAGCAGCGCGCCTTCCCAAGGGCCTAGGGCGAGATCGAGGTGATTATCCGCCACGATGACGTCGCTTGGGCCGACGGCCGCCTGCATCTTCTGGCCGGCTGCCAGCCCCGTCCCTTCCACCGGGACGCGGATCGCACGCCGACTGCCGGATGGATTCAGCGCCAGGATCGCCACCTACGCATTCAGTTTGCGTGCGAAGGCCGACACCCCGGCGGCGTCATCCGCCATGAGCCGGATGAACTCGCCTCGACGCAACACGCCCAGTTGCCGCCGTAGTGATACCAGCCGCTGGACGAGGTCGCGCAAAGACCGATCCCATCGGGCTGCCTCCCACGGGAAGGCCCGCCGGGAGTCCGGGTCCTTGCCCCCTTCTAATCCGATCTCATCGCCGTAATAGATCCCCGGGACGCCGGGGTAGAAGAACTGAAACAAGAACGCCAGCCGGACCTTGGCGGCGTTCTTCCCGCACAACGTCCGGATGCGTTCGGTGTCGTGCGACCCGAGCGTCGAGTAGTTCGCCAGCGCATTCTCGCGGGCATAGCGGGAAAGCAGCGCCTCGACCCGCCCGGCGAAGTCGCTGGCCTTGAGTGTTCCCGAGGCGATGTATCCGAGCACGGCCTCGCGCATCGGGTAATTCAGCAGGCCGTCGAAATGCTCGGGCCCAACCCAGCGTGGGTCCCCATCCCAGATTTCCCCGACCAGGTACGCGTCCGGATTCGCCGACTTGACAGCGCTGCGAAAGTCGGCCCAGAAGCCGTCGTCGTCGATCTCATTTGGAACGTCCAACCTCCAGCCGTCGATCCCCTGGTCCACCCAATACCGAGCAACGTCGATCAAGTACCGGCGGACCTGCGGGTTATCGGTGTTGAACTTGGGCAGGCTCTTGAACTTCCACCAAGCCACGTAGTTCTCGGCGTCTCCCGGACCATAGGCGTTCAGCGGAAAGCGTTTGATGTGAAACCAATCGGCATAGGGCGAGTGCGCCTCGTTCTCGACCACGTCATTGAAGGCGAAGAAGCCCCGGCCGCAATGGTTGAATACGCCATCGAGCACGATACGTACACCGCGGCGATGGGCTTCGTCGAGCAGAGTCCGGAAGTCATCGTCCGTGCCGAGCTTAGGGTCGATGTGGTAGTAATCGCTGGTGTTGTAGCGGTGGTTCGAGGAGGAGTGAAAAACCGGATTGAGGTAGATCGCGTTAATACCCAGGTCCTGCAGATAGTCCATCCGCATGAGCACACCCTGAAGGTCTCCCCCCTGGAACCCCCAATTGGTCGGTGGAGTCCCCCACGGCTGGACGTTGGGCGGGTCGTTGCCCGGATCGCCGTTGGCGAATCGATCCGGGAAGATCTGATAGAAGACAGCGTCAAACACCCACTCGGGAACTTGCATGCATGCCTCACTTCATGCGGCCGCTCCGCCGAGGAATGGGGAGGGGGAGGCCCGCATTCGATCGAGTGCTAACCGCCTGGAGGACTGATCGAGAGCTGGTTGTGGATCAGTTCGGTAGCGCGCATGAGGGCCACACCGGGATCGCCGCCTTGCCCGGCCACCGAGTAGACGGCCCGCCCCAACGGGACCGAGTAGATGGTCATGTCCGCAGCCAGAGGCATCGCCACTCCGGCAGTCAGCTGGGCGAGCGCCTGCCTCAGCAGATCATCGCCCGGCGCCACCGACCGCAGCACCGGCAGCCATCGCGCGCCGTCGGCGGAGGCGAACCGGGTTTGAGCCTCAGGGGTCAGGAGGGAAAGCATCAGCGCCCAGGCTGCGTCCTGATCCTGCGGGCGAGCTCCGGCGATCATGTAGGCGTTCTCGGTCCACACGAATCCGGCCAAACGCTTGCCGGTCGCGGGATACACGGGCCACGCGTCGATGACGAGTTGGTCGTTGCCGATCGAGGCCCGCAAGGCGGCCTCGTCCGAGGTCAATCCGATCAACCAGGGTGAGTGGCCGGACGCGAACGTCGCGCGGGCAAAGGTCTTATCGAACGACAGCGGACCGGCCCCCCGGAATCGAGCCAGTAGGCTGAGCCAGCAGACGCCCGTTGCCTGGTCGAAGCCGATGCCGCCGCCGGCCTTGAGCAGGGTCCCGCCGCACGCGGCCAGTTGCGAGCCGGAATACTGGAAGCCAAAGTCCAGCACTGATTCTTTGGGGAACTTGTCCGAGGTGGCGCGGGCTGACTTGAGCCAGCCATCGAAGTCGGGGACGGGCTGCGGGGCCAACGCGCGATTGCGGTACAGGACCACGCCTTGCAGGGCCAGCGGCAAACCCGTGACCGTCCCGGTGTAAGACGCCTGGCTCCAGGCCAACGGCTGCAACCGATCGATCAACTCCGTAAGGACGCGCGGGCCGATGTCCACCAGGGTCTTCTTGTTAGCTAGCGATGGGCCCCACGCCGACGGGGCGATCAGAATCGTGGGCTGCTTGCCGGTGCGGATGGCCTCGTCGAACGCGGGCCGGAGGTCACCCGGTCGGAAGTACGTAAGGGAGACTGAGACCGCCGGGTGCTGCACCCGGAACTCGTCGAGCAAGTCCGACAGCGTGGCGAGCGCGGCCGGCCCCCAGTCCAGCCAGATGCTCACCTCCCCCCGCAGGTCTGACGCGGGAGGGGCCGTGGTGCCGGTCTGCGCCTCGATCGGACTCGCGGTTGGCGTGGTCTCTGTCGGGGCAGGCGTCGCGGTAGGCGAGGCGGGTTGGCCGGTGCATCCTCCTACTACCAACACCGTCACCACGATCAACACGGTGCGCATCCGTCGCAGCGACAATCCGATTTGCGATCCCTCCGGAGCTGAGGCCGGTGGAGTTTACCATACGACCCTGCGGACACGTTCAGCTCGTTATAATCACACCATGCCTCCCACTCCCAAGGACACCTGGCGCCTGCTTCTCACCCCACCGGCCGACGGCGCCACGAACATGGCGATCGATGAAGCCGTCCTGGAGGCCGTCGGCGAGGGGCTCTCCGCGCCCACGTTGCGTCTGTACGCGTGGGAGCCCGCCTGCCTGTCCCTCGGATACGCTCAACCGCTGGACCAGGTCGACCGTGCACGCCTGATACAGCGTGGCTGGGGCTTGGTCCGCCGTCCGACTGGGGGACGTGCCATCCTGCACATCGATGAGTTGACGTACTCGGTGATCGCGCCCGCCTCCCACCCGATTGTCGCCGGCGGCGTCTTGCCCAGCTACCGGCGACTCAGCTCAGCGCTGTCCGCTTCACTCAAACGAATGGGCATCGCGGTGGAGACGCACCCAGAAACGAGCCTGGGAGACGCCGAGCGCTCAAACCCGATTTGCTTCGAGGTCCCCAGCGCGTATGAGTTGACCGTCGCCGGCAAGAAACTGGTAGGCAGCGCACAAGTGCGGCGGCGGGCCTGCGTCCTGCAACATGGATCGCTGCCGCTGGCAGGCGATATCACTCGCATCCTCGACAGTCTGCATTTCGATACGCCGGGCGAACGCGCCGCGGCCGCGCCGCGGATGCTCGAGCGCGCCGCGACCGTCGAATCACTCACCGGTCGGCCGGTGACTTGGGAGCGCGCCGCAGAGTGCTGGGTCGAAGGCTTCAGGGAGGCCCTCGGACTCGAGTTGCGGCAGGACGGGCTTACGGCGGCCGAGGCCCATCGCCTGGAAGTACTACGACCGGAACGCTACCTGAACCCGTCGTGGACGGAGCGCGTCTAGCGCGCTCATCCCGGGCTCGCCCGGGCGGCGCATGATTCCCCTCGTCAACCCGACGGCGCGAACTGGAACCGCCACCGAGTAGCCTTGCTCCTACTTCCCCCGACGGCTAGACTCCGGTCATGCACGTCGCCGCGCTGGTCATCGAGCTGCGCCTTCCGGGATGCACCTCGCTCAAGGAGAAACGCGGCCGGCTGAAACCATTGCTGGCCGCGCTCCATCGTGAGTTCAACATCGCTGCGGCCGAGATCGAGCACCAAGATGCGCACGGCCTGGCGACCATCGCCTGCGCGGCCGTGAGCAATAACTCGGCGCATGTGCATCAGGTCCTCGACGGCATCCCGGCCTGGATCGAATCGCGCCGTCCGGATATCGAGGTCATCGATCACGAATGGAGCAACTGGTGACCGTGCGTTTGACACTGTCCGGGTTTTCCGGTAAAACCGACCATAATACGCTCTTCACTGCAACAAGCTGCGCGGCTTCCAACTCCTCCCAAGACGAACCGAGGCGTTCTTGACCGAAGCATCCTCCGACCGATTGGCCAGCCTCTATCGCGTTTCACAGGTGTTCAACTCAAGCCTCGACCTGGGGGAGGTGCTCAACCGGGTCATGGACGAGGTGATTGCCGCGACGCGGGCCGAGCGCGGCTTCCTGATGCTCCGCGAAGCCGATGGCTCACTGGGTTTCCGAGTCGCCCGCGGGCTGGACCAGCAAACGATCGAGGCCCCCGAGTTTCAAGTTTCCCGTGGGGTGGTCGAGCGCGTGGCGCGGGAGAGCAAGCCGACGCTCACCAGCGATGCGCAGAACGACGCCTGGTTGGGATCGCGCACCAGCGTACGCATCCTGGGCCTGCGAGCCATCCTGTGCGTCCCTCTGCAGATCAAGGGCGTGCCCCTGGGCGTCATCTACGTCGACAACCGATTGCAGGTGGGGATCTTTTCTCCTCAGGACCTGGATTTGCTGACGGGAATCGCCGACAGCGCCGCGATCGCCATCGAAAACGCCCGCCTGTACCAGATTGCGGTCGAGAAAGGGCGGATGGAGCGTGAACTTCAGGTGGCTCGGGAGGTCCAAGCTAGCCTGATCCCGCGCGAGACGCCGAAGGTGCCAGGCTGGGATTTCGCCGCACTGTGGCGGCCTGCCCGCGAGGTCAGCGGCGACTTCTACGACTGGATCCCGTCCGAGAAGCGACTGGGCATCGTCATCGCCGACGTGACC
>JBGOYQ010000066.1:0-6398 GCA_041479735.1 Anaerolineae bacterium
CATCCTTCGGGCCGCTTCATACGTGAACAGCACCATGGCCATTTTCGACTGACCATAGGCCCGCATCCCTCCGGCGCCCCGCTCCAACTGCAGGTTGTCACCAGTGATTCGGGCGCCTCGATGCGAATCCGAAGCCACGTTCACGATCCGGGCCGGGGCCGACTTCCGCAATCGCTCGAACAGCAGGTTGGTCAACAGAAAGACGCCGAGGTAGTTGAGCCCGTAGGTCGCCTCGAAGCCCTCCACCGTCCGTCGTCGACCGAGGAAGAAGCCGCCCACGTTGTTGACCAGGACATCGAGCCGAGGCGTGGCAGCCATGATCGCCTCGGCTGCACGGCGGATCTCAGCCAGCGAGGACAGATCGGCCTGGATGAACTCGACCGCCGGATTGCCCGTTGCAGCTCGCACCCCGGCTGAGGCGGCACGTCCCCTTCCCGGATCCCTGCCGAGCGTTAGGACGGTCGCGCCCGCTCCCGCTAGCCCTCGGGTGGTCGCCAGGCCGATCCCGCCCGTGCCTCCGGTGACGAGACATACCTTCCCGGTCATTCCATGCCGCAAGTCATCCATGTCCTTCGCAGTCACTCCTTGAGACCCTGGCGCGTCTGGAGAAGACGATCGCGAGGCCCAAGGGTCTGAGAGAAACGGACGTGCACCGGACGCGCTCGAAATGGCACGCATCGTCAGTATACCTTGCGGGCGCGGCCCGTCCACGCGGGGATCCGGCGCCCACGTCGAGGCACATTCATCGACTCCAGATCCTACCCGCCGGAAGCCAGGGAGACCTACCCTGATGAGGCTAGGTCGTGCGCCGAATGCGACGCGGCCCTTCCCGGATGGCAGGAAGGGCCGCGTCGACTCGCTCGTTCAACTCGATCTGCGTGCCAGGCTAAATCCGCGACGGCGCCGGGACGAGATGAAAGTCGTACTCCAATTGGATCTTGTCTTCGACGCTCAAGACGACGAAGACGCGCGGCACCTGCAAACCGAAATCGCTGAAGGTGAAGGTCGTCGTGGCAGCTCCCGTGAGCTCCTGGCCGTTGACTTCTGCGGTCACTTCCCATGTCGCCGGCTTCGTTACACCGTGAACGGTCAGATCACCGATGAGCTGAAAGGTCACCTTGCCCGACGTGGGCAATGGCGACGGCAGACCTTGCACGGTCTTGGGCGTGAACTCCGCCGAGGGGAAACTGTCGGTCTGCAGCGAGTTCTGCCGGACATAGCGGTCCCGGCCTCCGGCGTCCGAGCGCAGGCTCGTCAGATCGACCGAGAACAGCGATCCGGAAGCAATCGGCTGCCCGTCGGCTCCGATGGCCAGTTTCCCGCTGACGTTGGTCGTCGAGCCGACGGCGTCGCTGGGAAGCTACCGGTTGGCGAGTTGTTCGCGGACACGATAACTGGCCTGATTCCCGGCGCTGGCCAGCACCCAGGCCTGAGCCCCCGCCGGCAGGGACGCGGGGGAAGTGACTGGGGCGCTGGGCTGCACTGTTGCGGCGGCGCTTACACTGGAACCCTGGGTGGGGCTCACGCCGGCGAGGGCCGGAGCGCAGGCGCTCAACGCCAGAGGGAGACACATTGCCAGCAAGATGATGACAGTCTTCCTGCCGGCTGGTTTCGGATGGGTATTCATTCGTTTCCTCATGAGACCGGGCATCAAGAGAAGGACTCTATCCTGCGATCCTTAAGCGGGTATGAGTGACGCCTGAGTCTGCAGACAGGAGGCGCGCATTCGTGGCGAAGGGTGCCGAAGTCATCGATCGGGTTGATCCCGACAGAGCTGACACCGGTCATCGACGACCGCGGATCCGGGTGTATGGAAGGAATCACCGAGCCGGACGATGAATTGAGCGAACGGGCGAAGGCGCGAGCACCTCGGGTAGCGGCGAGCGAGCTGCCTTGTAACGGCCGAGCCAGAGGAGGAACAAGAAGACGACAACAAAGAACGTGCAGAAGTACATCAGCTGTGCACTCGGCAAGACCGAGTCCGTCCCCGCCAGAAGGCCGTGCGCGGTCGCACCCATATAGGCGACCAGGCTGAGGACATGGATGGCCCTGAAGGCCTCCACACCGATTTGCCGTCGGAGGTAAAAAGTCACAGTCACCAGAAGGGTCAGATACAGTGCGATGGTGCCCACCCCGACCCAAAACGGCCGGTAGGTCGAGGCGAATGGGATCAGGATCTGCGCAATGGAGAACGGCAGATACCGGTCGGCCAGGAGGACGGCCACGTGGGCAAATGTGAATCCGACGGCCAGGAGGGACGTAAATTGATGGAAGTCATACGTGTATACGCGTCCCAGAACGGAGTCCAGGATTCTGGTCGAAACCAGGAGTCCCCAGGCAGTCGAGAACCACAGGAGCAGGTAGGCTGTCAGGCCTGCCGCACGCGTGACGTACCACAGCGCCTGTACACTGCCTGCGGCGAAGAGTGTGTCCGCCAGGGACGCTAACCAGGAGGCAGGAGTTGGCAGCCCGAGGTAGGCGGCACCCAGGTCGCCGACGACAAAAACCAAAACCACCGCCAGGATGTCAAGCCCGAGCATCACATAGGTTGCGCGCCGGAGCCATCGCTCCGAATTCGTCAGCTCCATGTTCAACTACCCTCCAGGCATCGTCCGAACCCCAAAGCCTTCCATCTCGATCGACGCCGATGAATGTCAGCGGCTGGCCGCTCTCGGCAGCAATGGCCCGAGTCGACGCTTTGCCGGCGATCAGCAGGACCTTGGCATAGACCTCCGCCACCGCAGCATGCTGTGCGATAACGGTCATGCTCAACCAATCGGTGACGGCCGGCTTTTGCGTCCGCGGGTCGATGATGTGATGCCGCGTTTCCTCCGCCTGCCCCCATGTGCGCCGGGTGGTGGACGAGGTCGCCACGGCTCCGGGTCCAAGCGAGAGGATGGTCAGGACCCGTTCGGGATGGAGCGGGTGTTCCAAAGCAATCCTCCAGGTCCCCTCAGCCGGCAGGCCAGCCGCGTACATGTCGCCGCCGGCATTGACCGCGCAGGCGCCGGTCATGGGCGCCATGAGCCCGACAGCCTTCTCGGCAATCCAGCCCTTGGCGATGCCGCCCAGGTCCAGGCGCAGACCAGGTGGCAGGAAGACGGAACGCAGGGCTTCATCGATCCGAACATCGGACATGCTTCCGGCTATCCGGCGCGCCGCTCGTTCCGGACCCGGACCGGTGACACGAATGTCGTCCATGCTCCGGTCGTAGCCCGCCGCCTCTAGCGCATCCAGAATGGTCGGGTCGAAAAACCCGGACGAAGCCGAAGCACACTCGGACGCCGTCCGTATCACCTCGAACAACTCTGGCGATACCCTCAGCCAGGTTCCGGAGGATTGATTCAGCCGCGACAGCTCGCTGTGTTCGGAAAAGCGCGTGAACCGTTCCTCAGCCGCCTGGACATACTCCCGGACACGACGGAAGCCGACAGCCACAACAGCAGGGTCGCCTTCAGCTGCGACCAGCATGTCGGTGTTCATCGCGCGGAATGAGTCGAACAGCATTACGAACCCGAGGTGCGAAAGCGAGTAACCCCGAACCCACCCGTTGGAGAGAACGGGACAATGGGCTGCAGTCCAAACGACTGCTGGTCCTGGTTGCCCGATCCTTGGTTGCTCAAGAAGGGCGCCGGTTGCTGAACCGCCGGGACGTTGTCGATGGGTGTGGCCACCGGCTTTCCCGAGTGGGCGAACAGGATCCAGCTGGAGAAGAACCCCAGCAGGCTCCCGATCACGATCATGCTTCGTAAGCCGGACTTCACTTGTCGATTGTCCATACTCGATTCCTCCCTCGGCCGGCTCGCGGCCCATCAGGGCTGGCCTTTCAGTAAGCCTTCCCTGTGGCCGCCTTGCCCATCGGCCGCGAGGCGTGACTGTTGATCAGGTGGGCTGGAAGGTGGGGAGGCGGTCGCTGCCGTTCTCACCCCGTGCGAACGAATGCGCCGCCCAGGTCTGCATGGACCAAGCTGGAAGTACCGCCGTGAAGTCGATTGCCATTCGAAGAGTCCCCGCCGAGACGAAAGCCGAAGTCGAATTGCTCGGGGGGACACTCCCTGGGTTGATCCAGGCATTCAGCCCGATCAACAACAGACCGAAGAGCAAGACCGCGGCGATCATGGCGGCGAAGAGAACAGCAGCGATGCGTTTCATCGACTTGGAAACCCATGCCTTCTTGTGGTCTTGTCCACACCGGAGTCGGCTTGTGCCTCAAACCACACGCCCTGGCTGCCGAGGTCAACTGCCCCGCGACAGGCATGTCAGGTGCCCTCTCTGAGACCCACTCATGCTAGTTCCGAGCCATGAAGGTCCGGTTAGGCAAGGTTTAGCGAATGGTGAAGCTACAGTGCTAAAAGTACGCCATATCTAGGCCCAAACGGGTTCCAGCAAGGTAGATATGAGGACGCTTGGAACCTTCATCGAGGATTCGCGTGCACCCGCGAGGTAGGTGGCCGGCTCGCTGCGGATGTGCCCAGATCATCCTCGTTCCGCGGTCGGCGGAGGCCTGGCAAGGGGAGCCACCGGATTCTGACCCCACCCGGCCCGGAGCTGCTCCCCGGCAAGGGCTTATGGCGAGGTTTCAGGTCGGCCGGGAGACTCGATCCGGTCCCGTTGCGCAGGCTCCAGACCGAGGAGGGAGCGGCGGAGGCGCATCGCTTGGCTCGGCCCAGTGACCCTCTCGGTGACTTCGGCCAATCCTTCGGACAGCCAGAAGGCCGGCAGGCCGCCAAAGGCCAAGAAGATCGCCTCGGCATAGCCCGCCCGATCGGCCAGCATGTCGGCAAAAGCCGCGGTGACGAACGGGCTGCCGGCCCCGAGGCGCAAGAAGAAGCCGGGTAGGTGATAGAACAACCACGATAGGCCCAGCCCTAGAGACAGGCTGCGCCCGATCTCGCGATGGATCGTATCGGAGTACGCCTCTAGACGACCCTCCAGGATGGCCTCGGCGGCTAAGCGCCCGCTCTTGATGGCCAGACGAATGCCTTCGCCCGTGAAGGGATCGGCTAGGCCGGCCGCATCCCCGACCAGCAGTGAACGTCGCCCGGCAAGGGGCTCGCGCCCCATCCGGATCGGGATCGGATGCCCATGCATTGCCGCGCCCGCCAGTGAAATGCCGTACCGCCCAGCGACCCGCTGTAGGGTAGCCTGCAAATCGCCCGGTCGGGGGTGAAGCGCGCCAATGCCGATCGAGACGTGATCCGACTTCGGGAAGATCCACAGGTAGCCCATGCGGACTTCGTGGAAGATAAACACGAAGGTATCTCCCAGCCGGCGCAGCGTCGTCTCCGAAACCTGTGCTTCGACTTCGATTGCCGCAGCGGTCGTCTTCCTCCGCCTCAGCCCCAGCCGATGGGCGATCATCGAGTTGGCGCCGTCAGCGCCAATCAGATACCTGCCGGCATAGGATCGACCGTCGGACGTCGACACGACAACGTTGTCCGCGTGTTCCTCGACGTTGCGGACATCGGCACCCTGTATGACCTCGGCCCCGGCGTGCGCCAGGATGAATGCATCCAGGCGGTCACGCATGACCGTGACCACCGAATCTTCCGAGAGTGGCATGCGAACGGTGCGGCCGCCAAGGTCGAAGGCCACTTGGGTCACCCTGGCCTCGATGACCGGGTCGAAGGAAAAGGGGAATTGGCTGCGGAGCATTCGGGTGGATAGCCCGCCGCCGCAAGCCTTATAGCGGGGCAGACTTTGCTTCTCGAGGACGAGCACACGCTGACCGGCCTGCTCTAACGTGTAGGCAGCGCTCGCGCCACCCGGGCCGCCTCCGACAATCACGACATCATAGAGCGTCTCCATCTTCGTGCCCTCTCAGCCTGCCATCGCCCGGCCAGGATCGACCGGACAGGCTGGCATTCGCGGCCCCGCAAGCACTAACCGGTCGGCCGCGACGTGAAGCAGTAGTACGGTTGGAGCGATCGGCCGCCGCCCAGTTGAATGAGCTCTCCCCAAACTCGTCGCAGGGAATACCCTCGCGAGGGTGTGACGCGTCAATGGCCCAGCCACTTGGCGATCTCCACAGCATAGCCCTGTCGGTAAGTTGGATAGACGGGTGCCCAGCCGAGGGCACTCTTGACCCGATCGTTTCTGCATCGACAGGAGGACAACAGGGTGCCGGAGGCTGAGGGGCCGACAGGCAGCACCGCCAGTAATCGCGGGATGCGCCTCGGCCGCCGTGCGTCGAGGCGCTCGGCGATGTAATCGACGATCTCGCCCATTTGGGCCGGCTCATCGTCGCAAACGTTGAAGGTTCTTCCGACACCCTCGGAGGGCTTATCCACGGCCGCCACCACGGCGGAGGCGGCATCATCGACACTGATGGAATTCCAGAAAGTGTCACCCTCGCCGACCACCGGCAGGCGTCGTCTACTGATCAGATCGAACATCAC
>JBGOYQ010000067.1:0-6354 GCA_041479735.1 Anaerolineae bacterium
GATTGGCCGCGCGGCGCGGATGCGCTAGAATGATGATGAGGGCCCGTAGCTCAGGGGTTAGAGCGGCCGGCTCATAACCGGTTGGTCGCAGGTTCGAATCCTGCCGGGCCCATCGCGCGTGGGATGACTATCTGGACCAGGAACGCGGGACCGCCAATGGCGGTCCCGCGTGTTCGCGTGCGGGCGCGGGCCTCGGGCGGTGGGATTGACTTGGTTGTCGAAGGGGATTAGCATGAGAATAGATAGACGCGTCTGTATGGTGTAACTCACACAGAGGCGAGGTGACGGCTTGAACGGGGAGATGCGCGAGCAGATCCTGGTGGCGGCGCTGGCGTGCTTTGATCGAGACGGTTTCCCGGGAACGTCGGTAGGCGAGATCAGCCGTGTGGCGGGGGTGGCGCCGGCAACGGTCTACCGGCACTTCGGTAGCAAGGCGGCGCTGTTCGCGGCACTGGGTCGGCCGGACCTGGCGGCTGGGGCGGGTGACACGAGGCGGCGGGCGATCTTGGACGCCGCGTTGGCGCTGTTCGCGCACGAAGGAGTCGAACGGACGACGATGACTCGGGTGGCGGCAGGTGCTGGGGTGTCGCGGGCGACGCTGTATGGCCGCTTCGGGACAAAAGAGGCGCTGCTGGCCGGCATGCTCGAGGATGCGCTGGCGCCGGACGCCGAACTGCCGGTGACCGGGCTCGGTAGTGGGGCAGAAGAGGACGTGGAGGGGAAGGCGTGGCGCTGGCTGGAGAAGCTAGAGGCGCCTCGGTTGGATGCTCTGATGCGGATCGTAGGGGCGGAAGGGACGCGCTACCCGGCGTTGATGCAGCTCTTGGAGATGGTGGTGGAGCGGGCTGTAGCGGATCTGGCGGCGGGGATGGCCGGGTATTGCGAGAGTCGGAAGCAAGCCCTCCGCGCGGCCAGACTACTGGTGGCACAGCTCTTCGGCCTGGCCTACCTCCGGGGACGCATCCCAGGCTCGATGCTGGGTGATACGAGCGCGCGCGAGCTGGCCGGCCGGGCGGTGTCGGTCCTGTTGAGCGGGATCAAGTCGACCAGACGGAGGTAGGCTCGCGGCCGGGCGGGCGCGGCGCCGTTGCACGCGCCAGTCGGGATCGGGACATCCTTCGAACGCTGAACTCAGGTTGGGCCGGCCGCGACGCCATCCGCCGGCTGGACAGACAGCCGTCAGAGCAGCAGGCGAGAACCGGGGGGCCGACGCCGCGTCCTGTGATAGCCTAGTCTTGGCGGAGACGCACGGTCGACGGCGGACTTCCGCCGGGGGGGATCATGCCGAGGCCTTTGGCTTTCGTGCTCAGCGGCGGTGGAGCGAGAGGCCCGCTGCAAGTCGGCGCGCTCAAGGCCTTGTTCGAGGCAGGGATTCGGCCGGATCTGCTGGTGGGGACGTCCATCGGGGCGGTGAACGCGACCTGCGTGGCACTGGCCGGCTTTGACGGGCAGGGGATTGAGACGCTCGTCGGCAACTGGCGGGACGCCCGGAGTTCGGGCTTGATGGCGTCCAACACCCTGTGGTTGGTCACGCGTGCGATTCTCAACCGCCGGCGCGGGACGAGCTACGACCGGTTGAAGGCGTTCTTCGTCTCGCATGGCGTGTTGCCCGACATGTGCTTTGGGGATGTGCGCGGGGTGCGCCTGATCCTGGTGGCGGCCGACATCAACGCCGGCGAGCCGGTGTTGTATGGCGAGGACGATCGCGAGCCGATTCTGGAAGGGCTGATGGCCTCGGTGGCGCTGCCACCCTGGATCCTGCCCCTCGAGCATCGAGGCCGGCTACTGGTCGACGGCGGCCTGGTGAGCAACCTACCCATCCTGCCAGCGGTCCGACAGGGGGCGCGCGAGATCCTGGCGCTGGATGTGGCCGAGAGCCCCGCCCACACGCCGCGTGCGGCTGGCGTCCTGCCGTTCATCGGGCGCGTGCTGGAGGCAGTGGAGCAGCGGGAGACCGCCATCGAAAAGGAGGCCGCGCTGGCCCGAGGCGTCATCGTTCACCACCTCGGGCTGCATACCGGGCCGAGTGTCGCCCTATGGGATTTTCGCCGGGTCGACGAGCTGATCGTGCAGGGCTACCACCGAACGCGGCAGGCGCTTGAATCGGAAGAGTACCGAGACCTGATGCGCGCCGCCGGGCTCAGCTGAGCCAAAGGCCTTGTGCGTTGCGGCAGGTCCGCCCCATCGCAGGCCAGGCCACGGCGAGGTTGAACGAATGCGGGCGGGCTCGACGGACCCCTCGCCTCTAAGGGACCAGGATGAAAGCCACCCGTTTCTCGTGTTACGCTGTGCTCGTCCTTGCGTTCAACTTGGCTGTGATTGTGTGGGGCGGTTACGTACGCGCGTCCGGATCCGGCGCCGGCTGCGGAAGCCATTGGCCGTCCTGCAACGGTCAGATCATCCCCGTATCCGCTCAGCTCCAAACCATGATCGAATTTACCCATCGCGTGAGCAGCGGCGTGAGCATCGTGCTCATTGCCGGGTTGCTGGTCTGGGCGTGGCGCGTGTACCCGTCGTCCCATCCGGTACGCCTGGGTGCGATCCTTTCGACGACCTTCATACTGACCGAGGCCATCCTGGGGGCGGGGTTGGTCTTGTTCCAGCTAGTGGCCGGCAATGATTCCGCCGCCCGGGCCATGTCGGTTGCGTTGCACCTGGCCAATACCCTCCTGCTTCTGGCCGCGCTGACCGCCACCGCCTGGTGGGGCGCGGGCGGCGCCCCGATTCGCCTGCGCGAGCAAGGCCCGGCGCTCTGGTTGGTGTCGGTGGGCTGTGCCGGGTTGATGGTCCTGAGCGGGACCGGCGCCGTCACCGCCCTCGGCGACACGCTCTTTCCGGCATCGTCTCTGGCCGCGGGTGTCCTGCAGGATGTCTTACCCACGGCCCATTTCCTGCTGCGCTTGCGAATCGTCCACCCGATCCTGGCGATCATCGTCGGGGGCTTCATCCTCATCGCATCGACGCAGGTACGCGCCCGTCTCGTCGGGCGCGGCATGGATTGGCTGGCCGGCGCCGTACAGGCGCTGGTCGGGCTCCAATTCCTGGCGGGCGTACTCAACGTCGTCTTGCTAGCTCCGGTGTGGCTGCAACTGGCACATCTGCTCATGTCGGACCTGGTCTGGGTCGCATGGGTGCTCGTCTCGCTCGGCGTGCTTGCGGAGACGCGGGAAAGCGGCGAGCACGATGCCCTGATGCCGGTCGCACCACAGGCCGGAGCGCGGCGAGGGCTGACAGCCGGCTGATGTCCGGCTGCCCGGAAGCGAAAACGAACCGCCGGATGTGGGGGGAGCACCCGGCGGTCCTTTTTATTAGGGGGGCCTACTGTCCGTGCAGGGGGGGACACGGGACCAGTAGGGGAGTTCCCCCTCGGACGTGCCCACACCAATAAGGGGAGTTACTCGGGCCGTCCGCAATGTATATTAGCACAAATCTTATCCGAATACATTAAAGGAGCCTTAGGGCCTTCACTGACCTGATCTGCGTCGGGTGAACTCGCGCTCCAGCTCGGCCAGCTCGGCCGCGGTCAACTGCGCTTCCGGCTTCTCTGCGGCGGATCCCGCCTGGCCGAGGGTCTGCATTCGGTGGGCGAAGGCGGGCGCGCTCAGGACACGCGCGCCGGCAAGCCTGGCCTGGTTCTGGACCTCGCGGTCGGAGGTGACGACGGTCCAGTTGGGGGCCTGGGAGCGTAGCCGGGCGAGATGCTGCCGGATGGCGGCGTCGGCGGTGGAAGGATGGCTGACGAAGCGGATCGTCAGGCCCCCAGCGTCCGGGGGTTGCGAGGCGCCATGTGCCCGTCGGTCGAAATAGACCGTGACCGGTTTTCCCGTCCGCGCGCTGAAACGGCGCAGAAGCGCGATGAGCTGCGCCTCGTCGTTCGGATCATCGAGGCGAAGCCCAATGGCCGGGATCAAGTTATGCCCGTCAATCATGTACGGCATGCAGCGCATGGCTCCCGCAAGGCCGAGCTCAGCCCCTGCGCCCGGCCATTGTAATCGCATCCCGCGCCAGGAAGGCTATGGAAAACATCGACCTGTGCTATCATCCCGCCCGATGGGCAGCGTCCGACGGGCCGACTGGAAGCAGTACGTTGGTTATCTCGTGCTGAACGTCATCGTCTCAGCCGCGACCATCACGGCCATCCTGCTCGTTTGGGGCCGCCGCCCGAGCCTGCCCGCGTTGCCCCCCACACCGACGATCGACGTCGGCGCCCTGATCGCCAGTAAGATCCCGACCGCCAGGCCGACGGTTCCACCCACGCCGACGCCGGTGACCTACACCGTCCGAGGCGGCGACACATTGCTCAGCATCTCCCTGCAGCTGGGCGTGTCCCAGGATGCGCTGATGGCGGCCAATGGCTTGACCGATCCGAACAAACTGTCGGTGGGGCAGGTGTTGACCGTGCCGTCCGTTGAGAGTGGATCAACGGCGACGCCAATCCAGTCGACCGGCTCGCCCCCCACGCTGACGCCCGCGCCGGCTGACAATTCGCCGGCCAAATTGGAGATCCGCGGGGTGGACGGCGCCGGGGTGCTGGAGACCGAGACCGTCCGGCTGCTTAACAACGGCGGTGTGGCGGTCATGGCGGGGTGGACGCTGGATGACGGACAGGGACAGGTCTATCGCTTCCCGAGCGGCTTCACGCTATACAACGGTGGAAGGGTAAACGTTTACTCGAAGGCGGGGCTGGACAACGTAATCGAACTTTATTGGGGCCTGCCTTCGCCGGTGTGGACTGCAGGCAAGACGATCACGCTGCGTGATCCGGCCGGCACTGTGCAGTCCACGTTCAAGATCTCCCCGGGTTGACATGCGCACACACAGACGGATGAGGCTCCTGCTGTTGGGACTCCTGGCCGGTCTTCTGGCTGCCTGCGCCGGCCGAAGCCAAATGGAACCATACCACCGTACGACGCCATATGAATACTACGTTTATCGACCCGCAGCGTACGGCCTAACCGAACCCCTGCAGCTATTCGTGGCCCTGCACGGCGAGGATCAGGATAGCTATACGTGCCTGCGCTTCTGGAAGTCGTATGCAGACGACGCTGGTTTCATCCTGCTCTGCCCAAGCCTGCCTGTGATCAACGGAGCCATCGATTCGGCCCAGGCCCAATCGCGGCTCGGGCCGATCCTGCAGGCGGTGTATTCCGAGATGTCGGTTCGCGATCAGTTCTTCCTTGTAGGTTACTCCCAGGGTGCCGAGGTGGCGTTGGCCTACGCCTACCTGTACCCGACCGCTGTAAGCGGCGTCTCGGTGATCTCCGCCGGCAACTTCCCGCCTCCGGTGTCGGGGGCAAGCGGGCTGCCGATTCTCATCACGGTTGGAGACCAAGACGCGGCCCGGGCAAAGTCCGCCAAGGCGTACGCCGATCAACTGGCCAGCGAAGGGTTCAAGGCCCGGCTGGTCGTGCTTTCTGGCGTGGACCACAGCCTGTCGGCGGCGGCCGCCCGCGTGACGGTAGACCTCCTCCAATAGGACGGCGCGCGCAGGTAAGCATATGGACTGGGGATCCCTGGTCGAGCACAGGATTCAAGAAGCGATCCAGGCGGGGGAGTTCGACTCGCTCCCCGGCCAGGGGCGGAAGCTGGCATGGGAGGACGACGCCCTGGTGGACCGCAGCTGGCAAATCGCCTACAAGCTGCTCAAAAACGCTGGTCTCTCGCTCGAATGGATCGAGGCTGCGAAGGAAATCCGTGCGGAGATCGAGGCGGCGCGAGGTCGGCTGGACGCGGCGCGGCGAGATGACCCGGCCGAAGGGGCGCGATGGAGCCTGGCGCTTGGACCCTTTGGGGACCGGATGGTGGAGATCAACCGCAAGATTGACGGATTGAACCTGAAGGTGCCAGTGTCGGGGCTGCAAATGATCAGATTGGAGATCGGCCGGGAGATCGAGGCCTGCCGCAAGCGTACGGGCACATAAAGAGACCGGCTGCGAGGCCGGTCTCTTTATGGGGTCACTGGGGTGGTGCGGAGGGGTTGTTGGGGTCGGGCCCCGGGTCCTTGGGCTTCTCGGCCTTGGTGTCATCCCCCGACAGACCCTGGCGAAACTCGCGAATCCCCTTGCCCAGTTCACCGCCGATGCGGCTCAGGCGGCCGACGCCGAACAGCAAGAGCACGATCACGAGGATGATGATCAGTTCCGTCGGGCCAAGGTTCATTTGGGCCTCCGCAGACACGTCGAGTTGCTGATGGAGGCGATTATAACACCGCGCAGTTGGCGCCGGCCGTCGGCTAAGGGCTGCATCCTTGCGCCGCCCGAGGCCGTCTGATACACTCGCCCGGCAGGCGAGGCGGATGGTATGGCACAGGCGTTGTATCGGCGCTGGCGTCCACAGACGTGGGATGAGATCGCC
>JBGOYQ010000068.1:0-6340 GCA_041479735.1 Anaerolineae bacterium
CCGGCCACGACGTGCGTGCCGTACTCCATCATCTGGCTGCCGTGGAACGACCCTTCCCGGCCGGTGATGCCCTGCACCAACAGGCGCGTGTTCTTGTCCACGAGGATGCTCATGCCGCCACCCCTTGATGGACGATCGCGACAGACTTCTCGGCCGCGTCGGCCAGCGTCGTCGCCGTGATCATCTTACGCGCCGATAGGAGCTGGCGTCCCTCCTCTTCGTTTGTGCCGACGAGGCGCACGACCATGGGTACTTCCATCCGGATATCCTTCATCGCCATCAGGATGCCGCGGGCAACTTCGTCACACCGGGTGATGCCGCCGAAGATGTTCAGCAGCACGGCCTTCACGTTCTTGTCGGTGAGGATGATCTGGAGTGCGGCAGCCACCTTCTCCGCGCCGGCCCCACCTCCGATATCCAGGAAGTTAGCCGGCCGGCCCCCGGCGAGCTGAATGACGTCCATGGTCGCCATGGCCAAACCCGCACCGTTGACCATGCAGCCGATGTCGCCATCCAACTTGACGTATGAAAGGCCGTACTTGCGGGCCTCGCTTTCGGCAGGTGCTTCCTCGTCCAGGTCGCGCATCTCGGCCAACTCGGGGTGACGAAACAAGCCGTTGTCGTCGAGGACGACCTTGCCGTCAAGCGCCAGCAGCGTGTTGGCCTTGGTAATCACGAGCGGATTGATCTCAGCCAGCGTCGCATCCGAGCGCTGGTAGGCCTCGTACAGCCCGCGAGCGATATCGATGAACGCATGCCATAAGTCGCGCGGGAGTTCAATCGAAGCCGCCAGATCACGGGCCTGGTATTCGCGCAGCCCCAGGAGCGGGTCGACCTGAACACGGGCGATCTTGGACGGGTCTGTGCGCGCGACCTCTTCAATCTCCACGCCGCCTTCGGCCGAGGCGATCATGACCGGGCAACGGGCGGCGCGATCGTTGGTCACCCCTAGGTAGATCTCGGCCTGGATCTCAGCCGCCTCATCCACCAGGACCTTGCGCACCGGAAGTCCCTTGATCTGCATACCGAGCACGGCGGTGGCCACCTCGAGCGCCTCTTCCGGCGTGCTCGCCAGCCGAATCCCTCCCGCCTTGCCGCGGCCCCCGACCAGGACCTGGGACTTGACGACGACGCGGCCTCGCAACTCCTCGGCAATCGACTTGGCCTCTGCCGCGGTCATCGCCACCCGCCCCCGCGGGATCGGAATCCCATACTGGGAGAACAACTGCTTGGACTGGTACTCGTGCAGCTTCATCCGGACTCCTTATATCCGCTGCCCCGGTCAACGGGAATGCCCGTGGTGCCCTTATGGCAGACCAGGTGCAAATCGCATGATACGGCCGTTGGCGCTGTCGACGACCCAGAGCTTCCCTTGTCCGTCGAACGCCATACCCACCGGCAAGCCGAACGACAGATTGTCGGTTCCGAAATCGCCCCAGCCTTTCAGGAATGTCCCATCCGGCCCAAAACACAAGACCCGGTAGCCTTCCGGATCGCTGATACAGACCTTGCCGCTTGCGGACACGGCCAGATAGGGCTTGTTATCCAGCGACTGACCGTTCCACCCGTCGATGGTCCACTCGCCGGCCGGCGCGAAGTTGCCCGGCTCTTTCTCCTGGAACGCCTGGACGCGTTGGTTCCAGGTGTCGGCCACGTAGACACGACCATCCGCTCCGACGGCCACACCAACTGGCTCGTCCAGCTGTCCGGCCTCCGCGCCCGCCCCACCAAACTGCCCGATGCTCTTACCGTGCGCGTCGTAGACGACGATCCGCTTGTTCCCCGTGTCGGTCACGAACAGCCTTCCCTGGCTGTCAACAGCAATGCCACGGGGCCCCCAGAGTGCAGTTGGGCTGTCGGCTTGTCCGAACGTGCCGAACATGTCCAGGAACTTGCCGTCCGGCGTGAAGTGCTGGATGCGGTGATTCCAGGTGTCGGCGACGTAGACCGTGCCGTCCGGAGCCACGGCGACGCCCCATGGTTCATTGAAGGTCCCGCCCGGCGCCGGTCCCTTCGAGACGTCGGCGAACGTACCCCAGGCAGCGAGCGGCGTGCCGTCAGGCGCCAGGTGCTGGATACGATGGTTGAGGCTGTCGGCGACGAACACGCTGCCGTCGGCGGCGACGGCGACGCCGCGCGGTGAGGTGAACTGGGCCGGCCCGGAGCCCTTGGTCCCAATGACGACCTCCGCCGCCAGCTTCTCCATCCCCTTGGCGTACGGGTCTTGCAGCTGGGCCGGCTCGAGCGCCGCAGGCCTGACACCGTAGTCCCACAAGAGCGCGGCGACGTCCTTGCGGATGTACAGCTTCATTCGGTCGGAAGGGTTCCAGTTCTGGAGCGAGAAATCTACCCCGGTCAGCTTACCGTAGGCGGTGTAGTCGCGGTTAAACCAGATGTCCCACAGCGCGGCCCGGTAGTCGGAGCTGCCCAAGGCATTGGAGATGCGCTGCCAGGTCAGGTTGAAGTAGTCTTGCATCGGCCACCACAGGCGCGTGTATTGAAAACTGTAGTAGCGCCGCCCGAGGATCGGCTCGATCTTGGACCAGTTGCCCGCGCCGGCGATGATGACCGGATAGTTCAGGATATCGCGCGTCGGACTCGCCCCGAAGAAATGCACGTGCGTGTAGTTGCGCAGGTACCACATGAATGGGTAGGAAGTCTCATCGTCGTAGCCCACGTCGATGCCGGACCCGCCGGCCGTGCGGGTCGACAGGTCTTCGATCTGGTTCAGGACGATTCGGTCGCCCGTCGCGCCATGGGCGTAGACAAGATACTCGGTAGCGTCGTCGTAGTTGACGTAGGCGGCGCGAAACGCAGCCCGCGTCGTGAACACGAACAGCACAGCCAGCACAAAGACTCCTGCCAGCTGGAAGAGGCTGCGCGAGCGCCAGCCTCGCGTTTGGAGAACCAAAGCCACCGCGGCGGCGGCCGCCGCCACCCAGGAGATAAGCAATCCGGTAGTGGTCTTGAGATGCTCCAGGTCGCTGCCCTGGAACGGCGTCGGGCTCCCCAGCAGATAACCGACGCCGCGCAGCCCGGCCACCACCAGCAGAATGACCAGGATCGCCACCAGCCAGCCGCGCCCCTCGCGGAAGGCCCGCCAGTCAACTGCCTCCAGGAAGCGGCCGATCGACCAGCCGGACAGCAGGATCATCCCCAGGGTAATGTGAACGGTGAGCCAGGGCATCTTCTCGCCGGCAAAGGAGTACGCGATCAGCGAGGTGATCGACCAATAGCCGAGGAAGGCGATAACAGGAAAGGCCTGCTTCTTGGGGCTGCCATCCTCGGCGTTGCCCATGGCGGCATCCGCCGCGGCCGGCTCGTTGTCGGGCCGGCCGGAAAGGCCCATGGCGAACGCCATCAGCGCTCCGACCGCCGGCAGGAACTCGTAGATCGGAATCTGTATGAGCGAGTAGTAGTACCAGGGCTGGCTGCCGCGATTGACGCCCTGCTGCACCAGCCAGTAGCCGAGCATGCCCACGATGCCGGTGAAGAAACCCGGCCCGTAGGTGAACAGGGTCGTGTAGAAGGTGACGAAGATCCCCCAGAAGATACCCGAGGCGATGACCCAGCGACGCCAATCCCAAGCCAGGCCGATGAGGAGGCTCACCGCAGCCAGGATGGCGACCATGATCCCCGTCCGCTGCATTGCCGACGGGTCCGTATAGGCGATCGGATCCCAACCGAGCATCCTCGCCGGGAATGCCGCTAGCTGGGGCAAGACGAAGGTGCCAGTCAAGAGGATCACGTCGAGCGCCGGGAACTCCGTTCGGAGGCGTTTCCCGTACGCCATCAGCAACGCGATCGCCATCAACGCGCCGCCGACGACCGCCAGCAGGATCCCCATGCCGACCACCGGCGACAGCTCGCTGACCACACCGACCGCCGCTCCGGTCGGGTTGACCGGCGCCTGGGTCGTGGCCGCGTTGGTGGCAGCTCCGGCGCGCTCCCCAATGAACGCTGCGCCGGCGGCAGCCATTCCCACCAGCGCGGATACCAACCCCAGCAAGAAGGCCACCTTCAATCTCGGACGCCCCCATTCGCCCCTGGCCAGCTGCCACGCCAGCATGGCACCCAGGAAGATCATGAGCTGGGCGGTGTAAATGAAAGAGGTGGACTTGTCGGTGAAATGCAGCGCCAGCGCGAATGCCAGTAGGTACAGCCAGCGAGACCGGCGGGTCTCGAAGTAGCGGAAGACGGCCCAAAACATGAGCATGCCTTCCACGATGATCGTCGCTTCCTGCCGGATGTATCGCGAATAGAACAGCATGAATGGGGAGACAAGCATCATGGCGGCGGCGACAAGCGTCCCGGTTCGCCCCAGCCACTTGCGGAACACCCATACCAACGCCACCGCGGCCACGCCGGCCAGGGCGAAAGGCACGTGCGCGGCGACATCATTGTCGCCGAAGATGTAGTACGAGAAGGCGGTAAGGTGGAAGAGCAGCGGGCCGTGCATCAGCGGGTTGGGCTCGAACCCGCGGCCGGTGTACAAGTTCCAGGAATAGTAGACGTGGGTTGTCTCATCGTGGCTGATTGCCCGCGCGCCCAAGTCGTAGAAACGTGTCAGGACGGCAACGACCACCAAAGCCAGGTAGATGAGCAACTCGGCGTTGACGGCCACGCCCTTCGACAGCGTCCGCTCGAGCCAGTCCTGCGGTCGCGGTTCAGTCGCTTCTACCGTTGCCATCCAGCCTCCTTGGATCGTGCGGGATTCTTCCGTGACGGCCTGGTCGCTTTTCGCACGCGCGGGTGCATCGGGTCGCTAGTGGGCGCGGGTTGGCCTTCGTCCAGATGCCTGACCTCCGCGGCCGTCAGGTGGCGCCACTCGCCAGGCTTAAGCTCCCCCAGGCGCAAGTTGCCGAGACGTACCCGCACCAGACGCCGGACGCGTAATCCGAGGGTCCGCGCCGTCTCGCGGATCTGCCGCTTGCGTCCCTCGCGCATGACGACTCGAATCCAGGCCGAGGCATCGGCCGCCGGCGTCTCTCGCTGCACCGCGGCGGGAAGGCCGCGAGCGCCATCCTCGAGGACCACGCCGTGACGCCAGGCAGCCAGCTGCGCATCGTCCGGCAGGCGGTTCAGCAGCACCCGATACTCTTTCTCGTGCCCATACTTCGGGTGTGTAAGCCGGTTGGCCAGTTCGCCGTCGTTCGTTAGCAGCACCAATCCCTCGCTGTCGGCGTCAAGGCGCCCGACAGGGTACAGCCTCTCTGGCAGCGGTACGAGCCCGCGGACTGTAGCGCGACCGTCTTGGGCCCGAACCGTCGACACGACCCCGACTGGCTTGTTCAAGGCAACATAGACGGGCGACTCCGCCTTCGGCAGACGCTCACCGTCGAGCCGGATCTCGTCCCGCAAAGGGTCCACCGTCGCCCCCAGCTCGGGTGTGCGTCCATTGACCGTCACCCGGCCGGCAAGGATCAACGCTTCACATGCTCGCCGGGAGCCGAGCCCTGCGCGGGCCATCGCTTTTTGCACTCGCTCAGCCATCGGCATCGCCTCCCGGAGACGCCTCGGGCATCGGCAAGGGTGACAGCGGGGGCAAATCCCCGATCGAGCCTAGCCCAAAGTGCTGCAGGAACTCCGGTGCGGTGGCGTACAGAATCGGCCGGCCCGGGCCCTCACTCCTCCCGGTCTCCTCGATCAGGCCATACCGTAGCAAGGTTTGCAGTGCACTATCGGAGTTCACCCCGCGAACCGAGTCGATCTGCGGGCGCGTGACCGGCTGTTCGTAGGCAACGATCGCCAGGACCTCAAGTGCGGCGCGCGTCAGCCGCGCAGTGCTTTCGAGATTCAGGAAGCGCTCGACGTCGGCCGCCAGTTCAGGCGCGGTCGTCAGTTGATAGGATGAACGGTGTCGCTGGAGCCGCAGGCCGCGTGGGCTGCACTCGATGCGCAGCACGTCGAGGGCGCGTTCTACGTCGCGCAGCGGCGCCTGGAGGGCCGAGGCCAACTGCACTGCCTCAACCGGGCCGGCGGCCACAAACAGCAGCGCCTCCAGCCGGGCCAGAAGTCCCCCGGCAGAGGCCGGCAACGCGCCCATGCTATAATCCGCACCGGATTCAATACCGGATGCGGTCAGGTCGGCTTGGCTCAATGCAACTCACTCACGCGCGCTTGGCGCTGACATGTACGGCCGCGTCGCTCATCTTGGCCGGTGTCGCTTGCCAGATAGACGTCGGCGGCCCCCAACCCACCGCCACCCCTATCGCCACCCCGGCAGATCCCACCCAAAGCATTGCTGCTGCTTGGCGATAGGCGCTCGCCGCCGCTGCCACCACCCACCAGCTGATGATTGTACAGAATGAGGGCCAACACACCGGCTTCCAGCTCTCGC
>JBGOYQ010000069.1:0-6283 GCA_041479735.1 Anaerolineae bacterium
AAGCCGGCGATGACCGGGATACCCCAGGCTAGCCAGGCGTTCATATCAGTCCCTCCCCAAGATCACGGGCTTGATGCCGGGTTCGTCACCCTGTCGTCCAGTACTCGACCTGGGGGCGAATCGCGCCGCGAGCGGCAGCGCCAACAGGATGAGCACCAGACTCACCGGAAACGGCCAGGCAGGGTTGTGATCGAACAGCCACCCCGCCAACGGACCGGCCACCATCATCCCGGCGGCTGCGACCGTCTCGGCCGCGCCGAAGGCCAGGCCAATCTCCGCGTGTCCCACGAGTCTTTCCACCAGGGCGGTGATCATTGCGCGGGCCGTCCTGAAGCCACCGGCGAGGAAGTACCCCATGCCGAACCAGGCGACGCCACTGCCGCGCCAGATCATGACGACCGAGGCGCCGACCAGTATCTGGGCAAGGACCAACCCCACCCCGGGTGCCAGACGGCCAAGGGCGAGGTTGAGCGCGACGATGCCCAAGGCGTTGAGAGAGCCGAAGATGCCTAGCTGGCCCAGGCCGACCAATCGTTCGTTCTGCAGGAAGTTGGGAGTCAGGGGCCAACTCAAGTACATGGCCAGCGTCACAAAGAAGATGAGACCCAGGAATTGGCCCAATCGGGCGTTGGCGAATAGCGCCTTATATCGGTGGCCGTCCCCGTGGGCGACCGTCGGCTGAGCGCGGATGAGCAGGATCAAGGCCGTTGAGAGGATGAAGAGCACGCCGGCGATCCCATAGATCGGTCTCAAGCCGTAGCGCTCGGCGATTTGGCCGCCCAGGATGGGGCCCAGCACCGAACCTGCGCTGAACCCGGAGGTCACCGTGGTCAAGGCCCGGGCGACGGACCAATCCCCTCGGGCAGCCGTGATGTAGCTCGACATCGGGGAGGCGACGAAGGCCGTCATGGTATAGATCACGAGCCCGGCGATGTAGGTCGGCAGCGAGGAGCTGAGGAACATCAGCCAGGCGGCCAGCATCCCCAACACCCAGGAGCACACCATCACCTGCTTCCGCCCGACGTGATCGGCGATAGCGCCCGCTGGGATGTGTGCCAGGACCATCGATGCCGCTGCCAGTCCCAGGATGCCGCCGATCTGAAGCGGGTCGGCGCCCAACCGCTGCAGGTAGACCGGCTGGAAGTAGATGAACATCCCCTCGCCGAGCCCCCACAAGACGAGGGAGACGGCCACGAGGCGCAGGTCTCGGGTCACGCCGGCACCTCGGATTGTCGGCGAACAAAGAGAGCGGCGGCGTCGAAGACCTGTCCCCGGGCGGCATCGCAAGTGATGACATGCGTGCTGTGGTCGATCAACACGAGCTGCTTGTCGGCGTCGGCGGAGCGAAGGCCGTCGAAGATTGCTTGGCTGTTCTTCGGAGGCACTAAGGTGTCTTCCCGGGAATGGATGAGCAGCACTGGGACATCAATCGACCCGAGAGACGCCCGCAGCACCTGCAAGACTCGCGAGACTTCGACCAGCGCGCGCGTGGGATAGCTCGGGTAGGCGACACGCTCGCGGGCGGCATTCGGGTCGCGCCAATGGGCCGGGCGCTTGAGTACGAAGGGATACACCAAGCTGAGCGGGCGCAAACCGAATCGGATGGGGCCGCCCGTCGGCAGTAGCGGCGTCGACATGGCGACGACGCCGGCCGCCGGATATCGCGTCGAGGCCAGCAGTGCAAGCGCCCCGCCGAGGGAAAGGCCCAGGAGTACGACGCGATCGCAGGCGGCGCGCAGAATGCGGTAGCCGTCATCGACCGAGGCCAGCCAGTCACCCCAGCGGGATCGGGCGAGGTCGGCGGGCCGAGTCCCATGGCCGGCCAGGCGGATGCCCAAGGCCGTGTGTCCTTGGGACGCCAGATGCTCGCCGAGGCCGCGCATTTCCTGCGGCGTGGCAGTGAAGCCGTGGATCAACAGACAGCCGGTCGGGCCGCCCCGATGCATGAACGGCTCGGCGCCGGGGAGGACTAGTGACATCGGCAGGAGCTCGTTGCCTTCATGCGGCTGTCACCCGGCGGGCGAACGCGGCAGCGGCCTGGAAGACTCGCTCGCGGGCCGCGTCGCGCGTGACGATGTGGCCGCTGTCGTCGACCATCAGGCGCTCGACGCGCCCCGCCAGGCGAGAGGCGATGGCCTCCGCCTGGTCCGGCGTCACCGTCTCGTCCAGACGGGAGTTGACGAGCAGGACTGGGACTCGCACCGACGGTAGGCAGCGGCGCATTTCCGCCAGGAGATCGAAGAGTTGAGCAACCGCCCGTAGCGGGTAGTCCGGATACTCCAGATGGTCGCTGGCCGCGGCCGCGTCGCGCCAATCGGGTCGTCCCTTGCCGAAATACGGCATGACCAGGCTGGCTGCCGGCATCAGCGGCCTCAACCGTGCGAACCACTCCTGTCGAAGCCGGTACGGCGTGGACATGGCGACGACGCCGGCGACGGGCAGCTGCGCGCCGGCAATCAAGGACAACATCCCTCCCATCGAGAGGCCCATGACGACGATCTGGTCGCAGACCGCATGCAGGATGTGAAAACCGGTCTCGACGTCCGCAACCCAGTCCTGCCATCGGGCGCGGAACAAGTCTTGGGGCTGGGTGGCGTGGGCAAACAAGCGCAAACCCAGGATGGTGTGGCTCTGTGCGGCGAGATGCTCGCCCAGCCAGATCATTTCCTTGGGCGCGCCGGTGAAACCGTGGATGAGCAAGCAGCCGACCCGGCCGCCGGGAAAGTAGAACGACTCGCCACCGGGAAGAATCGCCGGAAGCCCAAAGGCAGCGTCCGAGGTCATCCGATCACCGTCAGGCCTCGTGGGTAATGGCTCAAGGTTTCGACCCCCTCGGGGGTGACGGCGACGTTATCCTCGATCCGTGCGCCCCCGCGCCCGGGAAGGTAGATTCCCGGCTCGACCGTGAAGGTCATGCCGACCTCCAGCCGCTCGGGATTGTCGGCGTGAATGTAAGGGGGCTCGTGCGCCTCCAGGCCGATGCCATGGCCGGTCCGATGGATGAACGACTGGCCGAATCCGGCGCTCTGGATAGCGTCCCGCGCCGCCCGATCCACGTCCCCGCACGCGGCGCCCGGGCGGATTGCCGCACGGCCGGCGGCGTTGGCCTGCTCGACGATGGGATGGATGCGCGCCAATTCGGGATCGGCCTCACCGATGGCGAAAGTGCGCGTCAGGTCGGAGATGTAGTGATCGACGGTGGCGCCCCAATCGAGGATGAGCAGATCGCGCGCCTGGAGACGACGGTCGGATGGGACGGCGTGGGGCAGGGCGCTGTTTGGTCCGGAGGCGACGATGGGCGCGAACGGCAGGTCCGGGTCAGAGCCTGCCCGGAGCAGTTGCAGCATGAGCTCCGATGCCAGCTGGCGCTCGGTCATGCCGATTCGGATCAAAGGCACGGTGGCCGCCAGCGCCTGCTCGGCGACCTTCATCGCCCTTCGAACGGCCGCCAGCTCAGCCTGATCTTTGGCTGACCGCAGGTTCGCCAGCGCAGGGCCTGCGGGGACCAACTTTGCCCCGGGCGCCGCTGCTTCGAGCAATCTGAGCTCGAGGACCCGCAGGCGCGTCGGCTCCAGCCCGATGGCACTGCCGGCCAGATGCATGGATTGTGCGGCCTGGGAGAAGGCTTCGGTTCGGGAGGTTTCATCTTCCCCATAGGGAAACAAGATCAGGTCCGTGCCTTCGGCCTTCGATTGCTCCAACTCCGGCAGGACCAGCCGCGGAGCTTCATCCGGCGCGAACAACCCGACCACCGGCCGCTCCATCAAGTGGAAGCTCAGGCCGGTCAGGTAGAACAGACTCGGGCCAGCGTTGAGAGCAATCGCGTTCAGGCCTTCGGCCCGAATCGATCGCCAGACTCGCGCCCTTCGCTCGTTGGTCATGCGGGCCTCCCGGGGTGGGGCGATTATAGTCGCGGCGCAGGTGCCCAGCAATTCGCCCGGGTTCGGAGGCGCGCGACGGGCTCCGTCCGCAGCGGTTGAGAGTCCGACGCGGCTCGGGTCGTTCCCACCGGCCTCGAAAAATCGCTCGCGAAGGCCTCCAGGTTGACAGCCCTCCGCCGCTCAGGTAGAATGCATCCACTCGACCGCGGGCCTGTAGCGCAGTTGGGAGCGCGCTTCAATCGCACTGAAGAGGTCGCGGGTTCGAATCCCGCCAGGTCCACTGGCACGACAATCGAGGGCCCATAGCGCAGTTGGGAGCGCGTCTCAATGGCATTGAGAAGGTCGTGGGTTCGAATCCCACTGGGTCCACCAACGACCGACAATTGAGAATTGGCCAAGGCAGGAACAGTAAGCCATCCGCCAGCGAGCCGGGGACGATGTGAGCCGGCGCAGTGCCCGCGGAGCACGTAAGTTCATGGCCGAACTCGCCTGCCGTCCCGCCAGAGACGCGGGGCAGGCCCTGCCGGTGAAATCCGAGTAGCCGGTGGCGGGAGCGCCCGTTATCGCGAATCAAGCGGCCCGATGAGGGCAAGCAGGGTGGTACCGCGGAGCGCCCCTTCGTCCCTGATGGATGGAGGGGTTTCTGTTTTCCGCCCGATCGTCAGGCGGAGGAGGCAGGGCTGTGAGCCGTAATCCGCAAGCGAAGGCTACGAAAACGCACGCCGCACCCGATCGTTACGTGCCCGCGGAGATCGAGCCGCGCTGGCAGGCGCGCTGGGAGGCGGACGGGCTGTACCGCGCCCGGCGCGATCCTGAGCGACGCAAGTTCTACTTCCTGACGATGCTGCCCTATACGTCTGGCGATCTGCACATCGGGCACTGGTACGCCATGGCCCCGTCTGACGCCCGAGCCCGTTACCTGCGTATGCAGGGCTACAACGTGATGTTCCCGATTGGATTTGACGCCTTCGGCCTGCCGGCGGAGAACGCCGCTATTCAGCGCAACATCCATCCCAAGGAATGGACCTATAGGAATATCGACAACATGCGCCGCCAGCTGCGCAGCATGGGCGCCATCTGGGACTGGGAGCGGGAGGCGATCTCGGCCGACCCGGAGTACTACCGCTGGACGCAGTGGTTCTTCGTCCAGATGTTCAAGCACGGCCAGGCCTACAAGAAGATGTCGCCCGTGGACTGGTGCCCGAAGGACAACACCACGCTGGCCCGCGAGCAGGTCATCGGAGAGAACCGCGTTTGCGAGCGCTGCAAGACCCCGGTGATCAAGAAGGACCTGGAGCAATGGTTCTTCCGCATCACTCGTTATGCCGAGGAGCTGCTCGACTTCGGCGGGACCGACTGGCCCGAGGCGGTGCGAACCCTGCAGACAAATTGGATTGGTCGCAGCCAGGGGGCACGCGTGACCTTTCGTACGGAGGCGGGCGACCCGATCGAGGTTTTCACCACGCGGCCCGACACGCTGTGGGGAGCGACCTTCATGGTCCTGGCGCCGGAGCACCCGCTGGTCGCCAAGCTGAAGACGGCCGCGCAGGCGGCGTCCGTCGAGGGCTACGTGCAGCAGGCGCTGCGCCAGTCCGACATCCAGCGCGAGTCCACGGACAAGGAAAAGACCGGCGTCTTCACTGGTGGGTATGCCATCAACCCCGTAAATGCCGAGCGCATACCGGTGTGGATCGCCGACTACGTGCTGATGACCTACGGCACCGGGGCCATTATGGCCGTCCCGGCGCACGATGAGCGCGACTTCGCCTTCGCCCGCAAGTTCGGACTGAAGGTTCGGCCCGTCATCCAACCGGAGGGCGCGGCCTTGCCCGACGGCGCCACGATGACCGAGGCGATCCCGGCATACGGGGAGATGGTCGACTCCGGTACCTTGACGGGGACGCCCGCCGATCAGGCCATGGCCAGGACGATCAGCTATCTGGAGGTGCACAACATCGGCACTGCTGCGGTGAACTACCGCCTGCGGGACTGGCTGATTTCGCGCCAGCGCTATTGGGGCGCCCCGATCCCGATCATCTACTGTCCGGAGCACGGGCAGGTTCCCGTCCCCGAGGATCAACTCCCCGTCCGACTGCCGGACGACGTCGAGTGGCGCCCGACCGGCGAGAGCCCGCTGAAACTGCATCCCACGTGGAAGCGGACCACGTGTCCAGTCTGCGGCCAGCCGGCCGAACGTGACACCGATACGATGGACACCTTCATGTGCTCGTCGTGGTACCACCTGCGCTACCTGAGTCCGGAGTACGATCGGGGGCCATTCGACCAGGGCGAATACGATTATTGGATGCCGGTCGACACCTACACTGGTGGGGTCGAGCACGCCACGATGCACCTGATGTACACGCGCTTCTTCCACAAGGCTTGCCGCGACATGGGCATCA
>JBGOYQ010000070.1:0-6210 GCA_041479735.1 Anaerolineae bacterium
AGCCAGGCGCCGGGGTAGCAATGGGTCCTCGGCAACGCCGAGCGCGAGCGCCACGCGCATCAACAGCCCGGTGATGGCGACGACGCTTTTCGTCTTGGGGAAGGTGATCTCGGGCCCTTCGGCAGTGATCAGCGCCCGTTGGGCACCATTTGCCAGCAGGCTGTCAGCGGTTCCTGTGATCGCTACACCGACGGCGCCCGCCTCATCGGCGTGCAACAGAGCATCGACGACGTAGCCTCGTTCGCCGGAACGAGAGACCACCAATACAAGCGCCTTATCATTGAGGATGTGCGCGGGCAGGCTGTCGAAGTCGGCCGATTCCACGACGTGGACGATGCGCCGGGAATGCGCCAGCCAAAGTGGGGCTGACATCCGCAGCGCCGTATACGAGCTGCCGATACCCGTCAGGATGACCCGCTCAAGGTCACGCTCAAGCACCTCCTGCGCGAGTTCCTGGATCGGCTGTTCATTGGCCTCCAGCGTACGCTGTAGTGCCTCCGGGCCCTCATGGATGTAGTCGATCATGTGATAGTGGTCGGGCACGTGGCCTCCTTCTTTCACCGTGGGCGTTCCTACGGGCTAGCGTCCGTCATAGGCGGTATCCCCGCCAGCAAGCGGGTCAGCCTGGCGAACGACTCGCGGGCCGCTCCCTCTCGTCCTGAGCGGGGCAGGACGTAATGGGGCTCCAGGGAGAGAGCCCCCTGGTACCCGGACTCCTTTAGCTTAGCGAGAAGGCGCAGGTAATCCACCTGACCTTCGTCGAGGGGAACGTAGGCGCGACCCCCATCGAGCCCGCCATCGAGGCGAATGCCCTTGACGTGCACGTGGGCCAGATGCGGGATCGCTCGGTCGGCGAGGCTGAGCAGGTCGCGATCGCCGCAGCGCCAAGCGTTCGACGGATCCCACAGCAGCCGCAGCCGGGGTGATGCCACGGCCTCCAATACGTCGAGCACTTTGCCGGTACGGTCCAGGTGCGTATGGGGGCAGTTCTCGAGCGCGAGCGTGATCCCCTGTTCGGATGCCTGGGCGGCGGCGTCGCTAGCCGGGACACGACCTCGGCCGTGACCCGGGCCTGATCGCCTTCCTCCGGCCAGAAGCCGAAGACTCGGATCATCGGGGCATCGAGCTCGGAAGCGATCTCCAGACAGCGCGCCAACGCGGCGACATGCTGGATGTAGGTGCCGCCGATCGAGTCGAACCGCCGATCCCACGATTCGGGCGGCGGCCCGTGGCCTACACGGCAACGAAGGAAGATCGTGGAAGAGAGCATGCAGGCGTGCAATCCGTACCCGGTCAACAGCTGGCGCAGGTGGCTCACCTGGTCCGGCCCGAGGCGTTCAATGCTCGTGTCCCAGAGGGTGTGGATCTCAGCGTCGCTCAGCTTCCACTCGGCCAGGAGGGCGAGGGCTGGCTCGATGCCATTGCCTATCTCGTCTGTGATTGCCGCGACCCTGAACATGCGCCTGTCCCGCTTCTGATTCGATCCTGGCCTAAAGCGGCCGCGTATCGAGCGCCAGGACCTGGGTGGCTGTGGTGCTGTCGGTCACGAGCGCGTTGAGGTATTCCCCCCGCAGCGCCGCCAGCAGCGCCGGGGCTTTGCCCGGCCCCGCGGCGATACCGATGCGCGCCGGGATGGCGAGGAAATCCGGCCGGCTAATGGTCACCAGGCGGGCGTCAAACTCGCGGGCGACTTCCTTGCCGCGCACGTCCAGGTGATGTCCGCAGACGTCCCCGACGGCGCCGGCGGCGCGCAGCCGCTCCATCTCCTCGATCGGCACGTAGCCGGCATGGTAGTAGCTGGAGAAGCGCGGGTCGGTGCTCCCGACCCCGGTCAAGGCCAGATCGCACATCTTGAACAAGGCAACGGTCTCACGAACGCTTGGGTTGGCCAGGAGCTCCTGCGCCGTCTTCCGGGTTTCGACCAGGAATGGTGCATGCAGGTAGTAGCCTTCGCCTCCGAGCCTCTCCGCCAGGCGTTGAACGCAAGTCTGTCCGTCATACTCCCAGCTGCGAGCTCCCAGGGCCCCCACAAGCTGGACGACCCGCACCGAGAGCGGCCGGGACACGCGCATCTCCTGGACCAGGCCGCTCACCGAGGTCCCCCATCCGACGCCCAGAACAGTCTTGGGCCGGAGCTGGGCGACCAGCATCTGGGCGCCTGCGGCACTGACCCCGGAACGCGGGCGATCGGGGCCGGCCACATGGCCTGCTGGCACCACCGACACGGCCTTCAATCCGAACCGTTCGGCCAACGCGGCTTCGAGCGGCTCGTCGCGCGTACTGGGGCGCTTGACCCGGATCTCGACCAGCCCGCGGCGGCGGGCTTCGGTCAACAGACGCGAGATCATCGACCGGGTGAGGCCGACGCGCGAGGCGATCACCTCCTGCGTCAGGTCCTGCTCGTAATACATCCCTGCCACCTCGCACAGGAGCTGTTCGCGAGTCGTGGCACCTTGGCCTTTGACCCTGCGTCTCGTCGATGACATGTCGACTCCTCGACCGGACTTCGCTGGCTAGGCGGGCCGGCGCGTGCCCTTAAGCGTCTCGACGACCGACCGCATGTCAGGCGCGGCGAAGAGCGCCGTTCCTGTGATCAGCTGGTCGGCGCCCGCGGCAACAATCTCGCCGGCATTGTCTGTGGTCACCCCGCCGTCGATGGCGATTTCGAGGGACCGGCTCAGCTGATCTCGCAGCCGCCGGGCGGCGGCGAGCTTTGTGTATACCCCTGAATCGAGGCTCTGCCCGCCGAAGCCGGGATCGACGGCCATCAACACTAGCAGGTCGATCTCCGCCAACAGGTCCCTTGCAGCCTCCAGGTCCTGAGTCCGATTCAAGGCCAGCCCGACCGCGGCGTGCCTTGATCGGATTTCCCGGAAAGTGGATAAGGGCTCGCGTAGGGTGTCAAGATGGACGATGATGGTCTCCACGCCGGTGCAGGCAAACGCCCGGAGCATCGCGTCGGGCGATTCCACTTCCAGGTGGATGTCGAACGGCCGGGAGGTGTGGCGCTGGAGCGCGGGGATGAGTCGGGGTGTGAGCGCCAGGTTGGGCGCATATCGACCGTCCATGACGTCCACGTGGAACCGATCGACGCCCGCAGATTGCGCGCGGTGGACTTCCGCTCCGAGCGCCGACGGGTCGGCCGCGAGGAGAGAGGCGCTCAGCCGCACTGGGGCCCGGGTTGGTGTCGTAACCTGCTCCTGGTCTCGCCTGACCGTAAGGCATGGGGACGTCAGTCCATCATCGGTGGTCGCCCCAGCTGATCCGGCCCGATGCCTAGGCTGGATTCCCCGGCTGTCCTCACATATGTGCACAGGCGATCACATTATTCAATATACCAGAAATGGCCGTGCGGCTCCAGCCCGGACTTCCCGGCGCGCCAGGCTCCAGGCCGGTGGAAGGGCCACCTCCAGGCTGCGCCAGCGGAAGCGAGCCGCGCCCCAGAGCCAGACTTTCGGGCTGAGATTGCGTCCGTAGCCGGAGATCGTCGGGCGGCGTAATCGGCGACCGAGGATCGGATGCCGTGGCGACGAAGGGGGTCGAGCGGCGGAGCGGCTGTCGGCGGCCGAGGCCAGGCCGTCGGTTGACAAGGCAGCTGGCCGGTGCTAGGATGGCTCACGGAATTGCACGGTAATTCACAAAAGTGAATTTGCCGAGTCCGGCGATGGGCCGATCGAGGGCAGATCGAGCCGGGAGGTTGCGGGTGGCTGAAGACGAGCGCATCATACAGCTGAGGAGAACCTGCCAGGATGTCCGGCGCGATGTCGTCCGCATGATCCACGCCGGGGGCTCCGGCCATCCCGGCGGTTCGCTCTCGGTGGTGGAAATCCTGACCGCTCTGTACTTCGAAGTGATGAAGGTCAACCCTGAGGACCCGGGCTGGGGAGGGCGGGATCGCCTCATCCTGTCCAAGGGTCACGCCTCCTCCGCCTTGTATTCTGTGCTGGCGCGGCGCGGTTACTTCCCGATCGAGGACCTGCTGTCCTTCAACGCACCCGGCTCCCGGCTGCAAAAGCATATCGATATGCTTCGCGTGCCCGGGGTGGAGGTGTCGAGCGGTTCGCTGGGGCAGGGCCTATCGGTGGGCATCGGAATGGCCCTGGCGGATAGGCTGGACGGCAAGGACCGAAGGGTGTATGTCGTGTTGAGCGACGGCGAATGTCAGGCAGGCCAGACCTGGGAGGCGGCCATGGCCGCCGCGCACTTTGGGCTCGGGAAGCTCATCGCCTTCGTGGACCGCAACCGGCTCCAGACCGATGGCACGATTGGCGAGATCATGGGGATATCACCGTTGGAGGACAAGTGGCGGGCGTTCGGCTGGCGCGTCCAGAGTGTCGACGGGCATGACCTGCGCCAGATCCTCGACGCCATCCACGTGGCTGGGGCGGACGGATCGAGGCCGCAAGTAGTCATCGCCGCCACGGTCAAAGGCAAGGGCGTCTCCTTCATGGAAAACAGCGTTCCCTGGCATTCGCATCCGATCGACGCGGAGCAGCTTCGCACAGCTATCGCCGAGCTGGACGAGTCCGCGAGTGAGTTCGAGCCGGTATGAGCGCCGTCCTGTTCCCCATCGTCGAGAAACCCTTCGGCCGGGCGCTGGCGAACCTGGGAGAGCGTTTCCCTGAGCTCGTCGTCGTCGACGCGGACTTGCAGCGCGCCACCGATACGGCCGAGTTTCGATCTAGGTTTCCCTCGCGGTACTGGAATGTCGGCGTGGCCGAGGCCAATATGGTCGGCATCGCCACCGGCCTGGCCCTCTCGGGCAAGACCGCCTTCTGCGGCACGTTCGCCTGCTTTGCCAGCCAGCGTGTTTGCGATCAGGCCGTGCTGGCGGCCTATTGCCGCGCCTCGGTCGTCATCTGCGGGGTGGAGCCGGGCCTGACCTCGGGTGGCAACGGTGCCACGCACCAGGGGATGCTCGACCTGGCGATCATGCGGGCGATCCCCAACATGCGAGTGTTTGAGGCAGGGGACGCCACCGAGACTGCCTCGCTGGTCGAGTTCGTGCTCGAGCATCCGGGCCCGACATATCTGCGTGTACCGCGCGCGAAAGCGCCGGTGATCCTGGATCCGGCGGCCTATCGCTTCGAGTCGGGTCGAGCCGTCCGCCTAGCCGAAGGTCGGGATGTGACGATCATCGCCGCCGGGATCATGCTTCCCCGGGCGTTGCAGGCAGCGGAGACGTTGCATGCCGAGGGCGTCGGCGCACGGGTAGTCAACATGTCGAGCATCAAGCCGATCGACGAGGCGGAGATCCTGGCTGCAGCCCGAGACACAGGATGCTTGGTGACAGCCGAGAACCACAACATACTAGGAGGCCTCGGCAGCGCCGTGGCCGAAGTCGTCTCGGCGCACGCGCCGGTGCCTTTGGTGCGGGTGGGGGTGCGAGATGCCTTCGGAGAGGTCGGCCCCATCGAGTGGCTGGCCGACAAGTTCAGCATGAGCCCGACGGATATTGTCGACGCGGCCCGCCGGGCGATCGCGCTCAAAGTCGGCATCGGTGAACGGGCGTGAGCTAACGGGGGCTCACAGCAAGACGACGGACATCACGGCGCGGCAGACGAGGTTGAGCCCACGGACGGCCTCGATGTTGTCGGTGCCGAAGGGCATCGCGGTCCGGTCAGCGGCGGTTTGACGCACCTCTGAAGGGCGTGGGCCCGGGTCGAGCGCCTCCGGCAGTGAGGCGGCGAGCTCCTATCCCCGAATCCGTATGAGCTCGAGCATTGAGCGAGCACGTCCAGCCAAGTCGTCGCCGACGAACAGGCCCGACGAGCCTCCGACGAAGACATTCGCCCCGGCTTCGAGCAGCAGCGGGATCGTCCGCTCGTTGATCGATCCATCGACCTGGATGTCCAGCCCGGGGTTGTCCGCCGTGGCCGCTCGGCGGAGCTCGCGCACCGTGTCGATCGCGGCCGGGATGAAGCGACCGCCGGCAAAGCCCGGCTGCACGCACATGACCAGGACGTGGCGGATCATGCCCAGATAAGGGAGGAGGCTGTGCGCTGGGGTCTCCGGGCGCAAGGCCAGCCCAGCCGTCTTACCGGCCTGACGGATCACATCGAGTGCGGCGGCCGGATCGACATCTGACTCGACGTGGAGGATGACGACGTCCGAGCCGGGGATAAACAGGTGGAGGAAGTGGGCCGGATCCTGAACCATGAGATGCGATTCGATCTTGAGCCCCGAGGCGCGTCCGATCATGCCGAGTAC
>JBGOYQ010000071.1:0-6192 GCA_041479735.1 Anaerolineae bacterium
CGCTCGGCCGTAAGCACCGAGGCCAAATAGGCTGACAGGACGTACTGCCTCTCGAATCGATCCCGCCGGGCGCTGGGCAATTCGGGCAGCGACGCCCGGATCTGCTCGACCCAGGCGGGATCCAGCGCCAGAGGCGGCAAGTCCGGTTCGGGGAAGTAGCGATAGTCGTGGGCCTCTTCTTTGCCGCGCTGAGAGTAGGCGATCCCGGCGGCGTCATCCCAGCCAAGCGTCTCCTGTGCCACTTGCCCCCCGGTCGACAGGACCTGGGCCTGGCGACCGATCTCAAACGACAGCGCGCGTAGCATCGAGCGGAAGGAGTTCAGGTTCTTGATCTCGGTCCGGGTTCCCAGTTCGTGTGAGCCCTTCGGGCGCATGGAGACATTCGCCTCAAAGCGGATGGCACCCTTCTCCATGTCACCGCTGCTGACTTCCAGGTAGCGCAGCAGCGACCGCAACCCGGTGGCGTAAGCCTTGACGTCATCGATCGACTCGAGGTCGGGCTCGCTGACGATCTCCACCAGTGGCACGCCGGAGCGGTTGTAGTCGACCAGCGAGAACCCATCCCGATGGGATAGCTTGCCGGTGTCCTCTTCGAGATGGACGCGGCGGATTCGGATCGGCTTGGGGCCCGGGGCGGTCTGGATGGCCATGAGGCCAGAGACGGCCAACGGAAGCTCGAACTGAGAGATCTGGTATCCCTTGGGCAAGTCAGGGTAGAAGTAGTTCTTGCGGGCAAATACGCTGGTCGGGGGGACACTGCAGCCGAGGGCTAACGCCACCCGGATGGCGTACTCCACCGCGCGGGCGTTCAGGACCGGCAGCGTTCCAGGCAGGCCGACGCACACCTCGCAGGTCGAGGAGTTAGGCGCGGCGAGCGTCGAGTCGACCACGGCGCAGCCGCAGAACATCTTGGATCGGGTCTGTAGTTCTGCGTGGACTTCGAGCCCGATGACGGGCTGCCAGTCAGAAACAGGTGTGGCGGTCATAGCGCGGGCTGGACCGACTCAGCCATGTCGGCGCATGAACCGGCGGATGCGCTCCAGCGCCTGCTCGATCTTGTCGTAGGCCGTGGCATACGAGGCGCGCACGTGTCGGCCGTCGCCACCGAAGGCGTTCCCGGGCACGACGGCCACCCGCTCTTCCTTTAATAGCGCTTCGGCGAAACCCTCGTCATCCATCCCCGAGGCCGTGATGGAAGGATAGGCGTAGAACGCACCCAGAGGCTCGAATGTGGGCAAACCGAGCTCGTTGAAGCCAGCGACGATCAGTCTTCTGCGTCGGTCATATTCGGCGACCATCGACTGTACGTAGTCTTCGGCCTTCTCGAGCGCCTCGACGGCGGCCACCTGAGCGGTCGTCGGCGCCGACATGATCGTGTACTGGTGGATCTTGCGCATCTCGGCCAGCAGCGGCGCCGGAGCCGCGGCGTAGCCGATGCGCCAACCGGTCATGGCGTACGACTTCGAGAATCCACCTAGCGTCACGGTTCGCTCGCGCATTCCTGGCAGCGACGCGAAGCAGACGTGTTTGTGCCCGCCGTAGACCAGCCGGTCATAGATCTCATCTGAAATGACCAGCAGGTCATGCTCCTGTGCCAGGCGGGCGATCGCCTCCAGCTTCTCCCGTGACACGACCGCGCCGGTCGGGTTGTTGGGATAGCCGATCAACAGGGCCTTGGTGCGGTCGGTGATCCGTTCCCGGATCTCGTCCGCCGTGACCTGGAAGGCATCCTCGACGCGGGTCGGAAGGGGCACCGGCGTGCCCCCGGCCAGCATGACCTCCGGCTGGTAGGCGACGAAACACGGAGTCGGCACGATGACCTCGTCGCCCGGATCGAGAGACGCCGCCAGCGCCAGGTACAGCGCCTCGGATACGCCGACGGTCACCAACACCTCGCTGCGTGGCTCGTACTCCACGCCGTACAACTGCATCAGGTTGGTGGCGATCGCCTGGCGCAGCTCGAAGATTCCCGAGTTGGATGTGTAGTGGGTATCGCCGGCCTCCAGCGAACGCGTCCCGGCTTGGAGGATCGGCTCAGGGGTGACGAAATCGGGCTCGCCGATGCCTAGCGAGATCACGTCCTGCATCGTGGCAGCGATATCGAAGAAACGACGGATGCCGGAGGGCGGGATGGCGGCGACTCGGCGGGCGATGAAATCGCGCATGCTGGGCTCCAGGGCGGGGCAACCCTCCCGCCTGGCTACGGGAGGTTAATCCGCCATTCGTCGTAGAGTTCGCCGTAGAACAGCTCGAAGACCCGGTCGTCTTCCGTTCGGACCCTGAAGCAACGGCCGCCCGGTATCTGCCAACGGGCCAGTATATCGGCGATCGTCAGCCGCTGGCCCTCCCAGGTCAGGGCGATCGGCCGTTCGGCGTAAGTATATTCGGAATGGCACTCGACGATGTTTTGAGGCATCGCGCTACAGCCTCAGTCGTTCAATTCAGAGGCGTCAACCCACCAGGCAGAGGCTGGTCGGCGAGCCAGGCGCGGACCAGGGCGGTGAACCGATCCGGGCTCTCGAGCGCCCAGTTGTGCCCCACCCCATCGACGACATACCCGCGAGCGGAAGGGATTACATGCGTCAGGTCGCGAGCTGACTGCCGCATGATGCCGTACTCCTTCTGTCCGACGACGACCAGCGCCGGGACGGACAGATTCTGCAGGCCGTCCGGCAAGCGGTATTGGAGATTCTCACGCATCAAGCGGCCGAATCCGGCTACGGTGATCCGGCGAGTGTCTTCCTGGGTCTCCTCGAAATACTTGGACGGGATGCCGTTGGAGCGCATGTTCAGGCGTACAAGCCAGGGCCAATCCTTGATCGGAAGGTACATACGGATCGACCACTCCAGGGCCCCGCCCAACAGCCGCACGCCGGGGAACGGTCGGACGAGGGCCCCGCTGATGACGACACGATCCACGAGTTCCGGGTGGCTGGCCAGCAAGGCGACGATCAACTGAGCGCCCAGTGACAGTCCGACGCAGTGGGCGCGTCTGCCATGGGCGCGGGTGCGGATCAACTCGGCGACAGCCTCGGTTGCACCGGCCATCGTGTACGGCCCGGCGTCAAGCGAGAGGCCGTGCTCCGGCAGGTCGGGCACCAGGCAGTGATACTCGGGCATCGCCCGGACCTGCTCCTGCCACATCCAGCCGCCCACCCCGCCGCCGTGTAAGAAGATCACGGTCGGCGCAGCGGCAGGGCCGGATTCACGGACGAAAAGGGGCATCTCAGCGCTCTCCTTGGCGAGGCTAGGCTAGGCGAAGCCAATCTCTGAGGAGTCCCCGACATTGAGCGATCGGTAACGCCCGATGACGCGCGCGTCGCGCCCGATGATGGACTCCGACAGCGTGGTGTCGACGATCAGCGAGCCCTCATCGACGATGGAGTCCTGGATGACCGATCGGTGGATCTCGCAGCCGGCGCCGATACTGACGTGGGGCCCAATCACCGACTCGTGCACCTGGGCCGTCGGGTCCACATACACCGGCGGCACGATGACGACATCGCCCTGCCGGGCGACCTCGGTCGTGTTGTCGCTGCCGTTCTCGAGCAGATAGCGGTTGGTCGCCAGCAGCGTCTCGGGCTGACCGCAATCGTTCCACACCGTAACAGGCTCAACGCGCATCCTCAGGCCCGATTGAAGCATGATGTTGACCGCGTCGGCCAGGAAGTACTCGCCGTGGAGTTGCTGCCGCCGGGCCACCTGGTCTTCGATCGCCGCGATCAGCTTCTCTCCGTGGCGGAAGTAGTAAAAGCCCACGACCGCCAGGTTGTTGGTCATATCCTGCGGCTTCTCGACCAGGCGTACGACGCGCCCGTCCGGCCCGAGCTCGGCTACGCCGAAGCGGCGCGGGTCGGGCACGGGCTTCACCCAGGCCACGGCGTCCGCCGTTTCGCTCGGTAAGTTGCCGAGTTGCGTGTCGACGAGGGTGTCGACGAATACGACCAGGAGCGGGCCGGTCAACCACTCACGCGCCAACCAAATGGCGTGCGACTGACCGAGCATCTCGGTCTGCTCGACATAGCGGGCCTTCAGGTGGGGATAGGCGCGGCCGACGTATTCCTGCACCTGATCGCCCCGATAGCCGACGATGAAGACGACCTCGTCGGCCGACGGCAGCTGAGCGAACAGGTCGAGGATGTGGCCGAGGACGGGCTTGCCGGCGACAGCCACCAGCGGCTTGGGTTTGGACCAGGTTTGCGGGCGCAGGCGTGTGCCGTAGCCCGCCATCGGCACGACGATTTTCATAGCGCTGGTCGCTCCTTGTGCCAGGACGTGGCCCGCTGATAGGCGTGGGCCGCGCGTAGCAAGGCGGCCTCCCCAAGCTGCGGCGCATTGAGCTGCATGCCGATGGGCAGACCTTGCGTATCGAACCCGACCGGGAAGGCGATGCCGGGCACGCCGGCCAAATTGGCGGGCAAGGTGAAGACGTCTTCCAGATACATGGCCAGCGGGTCGTCGCCATGAGCTCCGATGCCGAAGGCGGTGGTCGGGGTCACCGGGCAGGCGATCAGATCGACCGCGCGGAACGCGTCATCGAAGTCAGCCTTGATCAGCGTACGCACCTTCTGGGCCTGCCCGTAGTAGGCGTCGTAGTAGCCGGCCGAGAGCGCGTAGGTGCCGAGCATGATGCGGCGCTTGACCTCGGGGCCGAACAGTCGGCCGCGGGTTTCGAGATATTGGTCCCACAACCCTCCGGCCCCCAGACGCGGCCCGAAACGGATGCCGTCGTACCGGGCGAGGTTAGCCGAGGCTTCGGCCGGCGCGATCAGATAGTACACCGGCAGGGCCAGATCGGTGTGGGGTAGGCTGATGTCGGTCACCTGCGCGCCCAGCGAGGCAAACACTCCGACGGCCTGGCGGACGGCCGCCTCGACCTCGGCCTGCATCCCGGCGATGAAATACTCGCTCGGCACCCCGACGCGGACGCCCTCGAGTGAGGCGCTGTCGATGGCTGTGGGCAGGACGGAATCGGTCAGGCTGGTCGAATCGAGAGGGTCGTGGCCGGCCATGGTCTCGAACACGGGAACCAGGTCGGCTGCCGAGCGCGCCAGGGCGCCGACCGTGTCCAGCGAAGAGCCGTAGGCGATCAAGCCGTAGCGCGAGACCCTGCCGTAGGAGGTCTTAAGACCGGTCACGCCGCAGAATGCGGCCGGTTGGCGGACCGATCCGCCGGTGTCAGTGCCCAGCGCGGCCACGCACAAGCGGGCGGCAACGGCCGCGGCTGAGCCCCCGGAGGATCCGCCCGGCACGCGGTCGAAGGACCAGGGATTGTGGGTGACGCCATAGGCGGAGTTCTCGGTCGATGAGCCCATAGCAAACTCGTCGGTGTTGGTCTTGCCCAAGATGACCGCGCCGGCCTCGACCAGGCGAGCGACACTCGTCGCGGTGTAGGGAGGGCGGAACCCCTCCAGGATTCTCGACCCGGCCGTCGTCGGCACGCCCTGTATGCACAGCACATCTTTGACCGCGATCGGGATCCCCAATATGGCGGGTGTCGTGGCGTGTTCGCGGTGGGCTTGCTCCAGCCGCTGATCCGCCTCGGCCGCCTGCTCGAGCGCAGACTCGGCCGTCGTGGTTAGAAATGCGTGCAGCTTCGGGTCGAGGGCCGCCATCCGATCCAGGCAGGCGCGAGTGAGCTCAGTGGACGAGATGTCCCCGGCGCGCAACGCGGCGCAGGCCTCGAGCAGGGAGAGATCAGTCGGGTCGGGCATGCGGTCAGTGAAGGCCGAGGCGGGGCACGCCGCGCCTCACGGATTGAATACGGGCGGGATGCGGAACATGTCCTCTTGCGTCTCGGGCGCGTTGGACAGTATGGCGTTGACGGGCTGTGCCGACCGCGCTTCGTCGGCGCGCAAGGGGGCAGTCAAGGGCAGGACCGAAGCGGTCGCCGGAATGGCCGAAGTGTCCACCTGCGACAGGCGAGCGGCGTGGTCCAGGATGGCCGAGAGCTGCTCGCGGAAGCGAGCTTCCTCCTGGGCGCTCAACTGCAGCCGCGCCAGCTTGGCGATGTGTCGCACCTCGTCCGGTGTCAGGGACATGAGGCGATTATAGCAGAGCGTCCTTCCGGCCCGGGCCCGGAAAGACATGCCGGCGGACCAACTGTCCGCCGGTTAGAAGAAGAACGGTTGCGGGTGCCCCGCAGTTTGTCTATCGTGTGATCAGCACTCGTCCGGCTTAAGGATCTCCACG
>JBGOYQ010000072.1:0-6190 GCA_041479735.1 Anaerolineae bacterium
CTCTCCCCCGCCCGGGTGCTAGAATCCTGCGCCCGGGCGGGAGGCTTTAAGTACGCAGCGTCGGTTCGCCTGGGACCGGGAGGCAATATGGTCACGCAATCGCTGCGCCTCAACTATCCCCAGACCCTGGCCCGTCGGCCCGTGATCACCCAGCTGATTCGCAAGTTTGACGTCACCGTCAACATCCTGCAGGCTCAGATGACCCTGGACGAGGCCTGGCTCGAGATCGCCTTGAGCGCCGAACAGGCCGAGTTCGATCGGGCCCTCGATTGGCTTAAGCAGGAAGGCATCACCGTCGTCCCGGTCGGCTGAGACCCAATCATCGGAGCGCCATGCCCGCCAAAGTCATCCTCAACCCGTTTTCCGGCCGCTGGAAGGCGAAGCAGCGACGCCCCGAAGTCGAGGCAGCCCTGCGGGCCGAGGCGATCGACTTCGAGCTGGTTGAGACTTCCGGCCCGGGGGACGGGGTCGCTCTGGCCGAGCAGGCGGCGCAAGCAGGTTACTCCCCCATCCTGGCCGCCGGGGGTGACGGGGCTATCGGCGAGGTCGTCAACGGGCTGTACCGCGCAGATCCGCAGGGCATCCTCGGGCCGCTGGGCATCCTTCCCCTGGGAACAGCCAACGACCTGGCACACAATCTTGGCCTCCCGCTGGACCTGCGGTCGGCCGCGAAGGTTATCGCCTCCGGCAAGACTCGCCGGATTGATCTGGGCAAGGCCAACGACTGGGTCTTCGACAACAACTCGGCCGTCGGGCTTGAGCCGGTGGTCACCCTGTACAACATACGGATGGTCCGGCTCAAGGGGGTCATCCGCTATCTCGTCGCCGCCGTTAGAGCCATCCTGGCCCGGCCGACCTGGACGATGAAGCTGGAGTGGGACGGCGGGGGCTACGACGGGCCGGTAAGTCTGGTGTCGGTCGGGAATTGCCCGCTGACCGGCGGCATGTTCCGGATGGCGCCCGCTGCCGATCCGGCCGACGGCAAGCTGACCTTCGTCTACGGGTACGCGCCCGGGCGGCTTCGCATGTTCGGCCTCCTGCCGCGCACCATTAACGGCAGCTACGTCAACGATCCGGCCATCCACCAGCACCATACGACACGGCTGACGATCGATATGACGCCTTCCTCGCCCATTCAGGTGGACGGCGAGCTGCGTTCGGAAGCCCTCACTCGAGTTGTGTACCAGACGTTGCCAGCCAGGCTCGACATGCTCACCCCATGACCCGCTCCCTGATCGTCAACGCCGACGATTATGGGCGCACGCACGGCGTGTCCGCCGGTATCCGCCACGCGCACCTGCACGGCATCGTCACCACCACTACGGTGCTGATCAACCTGCCAGGCGCAGCCGATGACGTTCGGCGAGCGGTGACCGACACCCCCCGACTCGGCATCGGGCTCCACCTCAACCTGACGGCGGGGACGCCCTGCGCAACACCGGATGTCGTCCCCGACTTGATCGGGCCGACCGGCGCGTTTCATACCCCCGATCACATTCGGCCGCGACTCTTCGAGCTCAATGTGTCCCAGATCCGGACCGAATGGCGCGCGCAGCTGAGCGCCCTGCAAGCCACCGGCGTTGTCGTGGATCATCTCGACAGCCATCATCACCTGGCCGCCCTGGCACCTGACTTGTGGGAGATCTGCCTGGGGCTGGCCATCGAGTGCGGCTGCCGCGTGCGCGCCGCCTGCCCGGTCGATGAGGCCGACGAGACCCTCTTGGGCGACGCGTCTCCCGAGTCGCAGGAGTTCGCGCGTCAGCAGGCCGCCGCACGGCAGGCAACCTCCGGGGTCGGGCAATCGCCGCATCTGTTCACCAAGTTCTACGACAGGGGCGCCACACTTGCCGTCCTTCTGGGGCTGGCGGAAAGGCTGCCGGAGGGCGTGAGTGAGATCATGTGTCATCCAGGGTTCTCGGACGCTTCCTTGGAGGCCGTAAGCTCCTACGCCGGGCGGCGGCAGATCGAGCATGAAATCCTGACTGACCCCCAAGTCCTAGACAAGTTGCGGTCCTTGGGGATTCGGCTCGACACGTTCCGTTCGGCGTGGGGACACGACGCCTAGGCCATGCTATCTCGGATCGTTCGATTTGCCGCCCAACTGCTCTACTCCTCGTTCGCCTGGAGCTACGACGCCGTCGCCTGGTTGGTGTCGATGGGACAGTGGCCAGCCTGGATAGCCACCGGCCTCGAGGCATTGCCCGGAGGGTTCGTGCTGGAGATCGGTCACGGACCCGGTCACATGCTCGAGCGTCGGCTGCGCCTGGGCCAGCCGACCGTCGGAGTCGATTTGTCCCGGCAGATGAGCCGCATTGCCCGACGGCGGCTCCAGCGGGCCGGCTTGCGCATTAATCTGGTGCGTGCTCGGGCGCAGCAGCTGCCATTCGCTGCCGGCTTGGTCGACGGCGTCCTGTCGACCTTCCCGAGCGAGTACATCCTCGACTCGGAGACGCTGGCAGAGGTCGGCCGTGTCCTCAAGGCGGGAGGGACGTTCGTCGTCATTCCCATGGCGCGCATCTCCGGCCATTCCTTCGTCGACCGGGCTGCAGCCTGGTTCGCACACCGAACCGGCGAGGACCGCCTTCCCCCGCCCTCCTTGGCGGAGGCGTTTGCTCCCCACGGTCTGACAGTTGAGTCGGAATGGGTGCAGCTGCCTCGCGGCCAGGTCTTGCGGCTGATCGGGCGCAGGCAGGGCGTGCGGGTGCCTTTGGAGGTCCCATGAATCCGGCCGATGTCAACGCGGCTCTGGTCGGGCCATACGATCTGGTCATGCTCATAAGCGCCGATCGAATGCATTTCATCTTTCGCCTCCAGGACGGTGGAGAGATGCAGACCAACCGGGGCGTGATTCGCCACGCGGCGCTCGTCGGTGTGCCCTGGGGCTCGACCGTCCAGACTCACCTCGGCCAGCCCTTCTTCGTCATCGAACCGAGCCTGCACGATTTGCTCCTGTACATGAAACGCCGGTCGCAGATCATCTTCCCCAAAGACATCGGCTACTTGTTGCTCCGCCTGTCGATCGGCCCGGGCAAGACGGTGATCGAGGCCGGGACCGGGTCGGGCGGGCTCACGACCGCGCTGGCCTGGGCGGTCGGCCCCACCGGGCACGTGTTCTCCTATGATCGGCGTGCGGACATGCAAGAACTGGCGCTCAAGAATCTGGAGCGGGTCGGCCTGGCGGATCATGTCACCTTGACGCTACGCGACGTCGCCGATGGCTTCGACCAGACCGGCGTCGATGCGATCTTCTTGGATCTGCCCGACCCCCATGCGTACCTTACTCAGGTCTCGGGCGCGCTGCGCAATGGGGGATGCTTGGGCGCCATCCTGCCGACGACAAATCAGGTGTCCGACCTGCTCGCCGCCCTCGAGCGAGGGGGCTTCGGGTACGTCGAGGTGTGCGAGATACTGTTGCGCTTCTACAAGACGGTTGCCGCCCGGCTGCGTCCAAACGATCGCATGGTGGCGCACACGGGCTACCTGGTGTTCGCTCGGTCACTGCTCGTCAATGCCCCGCTCGAGGCGGCTATAGCGGAGTCGAGTGCAGCCGAGGACGACTTGCAGACGTAGTCGGCTGTGAGGCCGACACATCACTCATCAGGAGGTTCAAGGCGTGTTCAGGCGCAGGCGATTTCAAGCAGCCCGCTGGAGGCGGGGTTTGGAAGGCGAAGAAGCGCAGGAGGCGCTTGCCCGCCTGCAACAGGCCCACCAGTTCATGGCCCAGGGGGACTACGCTCGGGCGGCCGAGATCTTCGAGGCGCTTGCCGCGGCAGGCGAGCCGCGCCGGTTCCCGCGCACACCGGCGCTTTATATTCAGGCCGGGCGCGCCCGCCTGCAGGCTGGAGACACGGTACGAGCCACCGCGCATTTTGAGCACGGGCTGATGCTGCTGGCCGAGTTCGGCCGCTTGCGCCGGCTGCCGATCGTCGCCGGGCGTGTGCTCGACGAGATGCGCACCCGTGCCCTGACGGCCGAAGCCGACGCCCTCGAGGTCAAGGTGCGGCAGGCGTTGGCCCGCCAGGGCCTGGCGCTGGCGGCGGTCGCCACCGCCGAGAGCCCTCATTTGCCCGCCAAGTGCCCCCACTGCGGCGGGACGGTTCACTCCAAGGAAGTCGAGTGGATCGACGCGAGCCGCGCCGCCTGCGACTACTGCGGTAGCATCCTCAGGGGCGAGGCCTGAGACTTGATCGGCAAGGACTTGCCGGAACGCCTGGCCCGCGTCCTCGCCCTTCGTCCGCCGGCTGACATCGAGGCCAGGGACTCCGAGCCGGCGGCCGTCCTCATCCCCCTGTATTGGGATCGCGCTGCCTGGCACCTGCTCTTCACATTGCGCACAGAGCTGGTGGATTCTCACCGCGGTCAGGTTTCGTTCCCCGGCGGCCGGCTCGAGGCGTCAGACGCGGGGCCTGTGGACGCCGCGTTGCGAGAAGCCGAGGAGGAGGTCGGGCTGCGTCGGCAGGACGTCCGCATCCTGGGCGCGCTGGACACGCGCAGGACGGTCACCCGCTTCCTGGTCACGCCCATTCTGGGCGTGATCCCCTGGCCCTATGCCCTCACACCGAACCCGGTCGAGGTGGCGCAGACCTTCGGGGTGCCGCTCGATTGGCTGGCCAATCCCGCCCACGTCAGACTGCAGACACGGATGCCGTCACCTCCGGGCGAGCATCTGTCGGCCTACTTCTTCGACGCCTATGAAGGGCGGGTGATCTGGGGAGCGACGGCGCGCATGACCCTCGACTTGATTGCCCTGCTGCCGGAGGAATCAAAACCGGAGCGGTGAGTCACACCGCTCCGGTCAATGCGCGTGCCGTTGCTACTCCGCTGGGGTGGGCTCGGCTCCCTCTTCCTCTTCCTTCTTGCCTCGCGAGATCACCTCGGGTTCGGCTTCAGCCGGGACGGCTTCCTTGACCTCTTCCACCACCTCAGCCGCCTGGAAGACGACGTGGGCCACAACCTCGTCCGGGTTCGTCAACACCTTGACGCCCTCTCCCACGGGCAACTGGCTGACCGAGATCGAGTCGTCGATCTTCTCCAGGCTGGAGAGGTTCACGGTAATGCGATCCGGCAGATCGCCGGGCAACGCCTCCACCTCGATGGCTGAGACCCCGGTGACCAGGACGCCTCCGAGCGTCTTCACGGCTGGTGCCTCCCCGGTCAGCTCGATCGGCACCTCGGCCCGGATCATCTGGTCCATGGCGACCTGTAAGAAGTCGACGTGCCGTAGCTCGCGACGGATGGTGTGGCGCTGAATCTCACGCACCAGGACCTTGTGCGTCTCCCCCTCGACGATCAGATCGAACAGGGTCGAACCGCTGGCGCGTCCCAGCGCCCTGGCCGCCTCGCGCGCTTCGAGCTGGATCGGAGTGGGTTCGACGCCCGCCCCGTACAGGATGGCGGGCACCCAGCCCTTACGCCGTAGCGCCCCAACCTGTTTCCCGACGACCGTCCTCGGGCTGGCCTTCAATTCAATTGCTGGCATCTTTCCTAGCCTCCGGAGCGCCTCTCGCCGCCGTGTGCGGCTACCCTCGCTCCCTGTCTCTCATCGGCGAATCCGGTGCAAATTACCCTCGTCGTTTTCGCACCAACAGGCTACCCGCGAAGAGGACCAGGCCCGCGGCGATCCCCGACACCGCCCCGGCCAGGATGGCCCCGCGGGTATCCAGCATCGGCTCGACGCTGCCGTTGATCTCGCGAGCGATCAGGATCACGGCCGAGCTATTGGTGATGTCGGCACGATCGGCAGTCGCCAGGATGGTCCGCGAGTGGTTGAAGGTCAGATCCTGTGCCACGATCGCCGCCGTGCCGCAGTTCTCCGCCACCAGCGTGTTGCCGCGCAGCACGATGCCGACCGAATCCCGCATGGCGACCGTTTCTGCCTCGATCGACAGGGCCCCGCCGGTCCTGAGTTCGACCTCGGAGGCCACGACCCGGTTCGCCCCGCCCTGATGGATGTGGACGAATTCGGCCTCGACGGTGTCGATCGCGCTACCTGTGACATTGATCACTTCGGCGCTGACGGCCCCTTCGGGCGACGGCGCGGATAGATCGTCCATGCCAACCCTCGCTTCTGCAACAAAACAGGGCCGACCCGCAAGGACCGAGGGTGCCCCATTGCTGGAGTTCATTCTAACGGGTGTCAGGCCCCCAGTCAACGCCGCGTGTTGTAGTTCAATGACAATGTCACCCTAAC
>JBGOYQ010000073.1:0-6163 GCA_041479735.1 Anaerolineae bacterium
CAAATTCTGCGTGCAGACTACCTGTTCCGCGCGGTCGAATTGACGCCCGGCCGGCACCAGGTTGTGTTCCTCTACGAGCCCGCTTCCTTCCGAGTCGGTGCTGGCATAACTCTGGCGGCGTTGATCGCCGGCCTGCTGTTGACCTACCTATGGCGACGCGGTTGAGAGTCGTGTGGCCGGCAGTCCTGGCCGTTTGCGTAGCCGCGGCCTACGCCGGCTGGCGCTTGTCGCTGGCCGGATGGGACCCGATCGGGCTGGCAGAAGTCGGCACGCGTTACTCCCAGGGGACTTTCCGCGGGACGGAGGGCTACGATGGCCAGTTCGCCCTCTCGATTGCTCTGGATCCGAACCCTGCGACGGTTGCCCCGCATCTGGATGTGCCCGCGTATCGCTACCAGCGCATCCTGTATCCGCTCCTGGCGCGCGCCTTAGGCTTTGGCTCTCCGACTTTGATCCCCTGGGCGCTGCTCTTTGTCAATTTGGCCGCGCAAGGGCTTGGGACCTGGGTGCTGGCGACGATCCTGCGGGAGTCGGGCGAGCGCCCTGGCTACGCGGTTGTTTACGCGTTGTGGGTCGGGTTGGTCGCCTCAGCCGGCCTCGACTTGAACGAACCCCTGGCCTTCGCCTTCATCACTGCCGGCTGGCTGGCGCTACGGCGAGACCGACTCGGCTGGGCCGCGCTTTGGCTAACCGCCTCGCTGTTCACGAAGGAGACCAGCTTGTTGTTCTGGGGGGCCGGATTCGCGGGCGCATGGTTGGCTTCGAGTGGACGCCGGCGCCAGCTAGTACCCTGGATACTGACTGCCTGCGTCTATGCAGGCTGGCAGGCGTGGCTGTGGCTCGTGTTCGGGAGTCCGGGGCTCGTCAGCGGAGGGGCAATGGCGACCTCGTTCGAGTGGATTCCCTTCATGGGATTGTTGCGTGTGGGGGCGGTCTCTGGGCGGGCGTTGGCGCTCTACCTGGTCATGTTTGGGCCGACGATCGTCCTCCCGGCCGTCTGGGCGCTGTGGTCGTGGCTGCGGGACGCGCTTCGGCGGTCGTATAGCCCGGAGGGTTGGGCGATGGCGGTGAACGCGGCGATGATCGCCGTCCTGCCCTTTTCAACGTTTCGCGAGCCGCTCGGCCTGCTGCGGGTCGCCACCGGTCTGGTCCTGGCGGTCTTGCTCTACGCCTCTCGCCATCACCGCCGCCGGGCCTTGAACTACGCGCTGCTCTGGTCGGCCCTCCTGGTCGTGTTGCTGAAACCTTAGGACCGCGGATTGGCGGGCTCGCGGTAAACTTGGTCGTTCGGGACCGTGATGACTCCCGCGACCTCGGGGTGCTCATGCCTGACACGAAGGAACTGGCCGACCGGCTGGTGGCCAACGTCGAGAAGGTGATCGTCGGCAAGACCGATGCAATCCGGTCAAGTGTCATCGGCCTGCTCTGCCAGGGACACATCCTGATCGAGGACGTGCCGGGAACCGGTAAGACGATGCTGGCCAAGAGCCTGGCGCGCTCGATCGGATGCAGCTTCAATCGCATCCAGTTCACGCCTGACATGCTCCCCAGCGACGTGACTGGCGTCTCGGTCTTCAATCAGAAGACGGGCGAGTTCGAGTATCGGCCCGGCCCGATCATGGCCCAGATCGTGTTGACGGACGAGGTCAATCGGGCGACGCCCAAGACCCAATCGGCGCTGTTGGAGGCGATGGAGGAGCGACAGGTGACGGTAGACGGCGTCACGCATCCGTCGCCGTTGCCCTTCCTGGTCATGGCGACCCAGAATCCGATCGAGTACGAGGGAACTTTCCCGCTGCCGGAAGCGCAGCTCGACCGATTCATGCTGCGCATCAGCATCGGCTATCCGGCGCCGGCGGAAGAGGTCCGGATGATCGAGGGGCAGCAGCTGGCGCATCCGGTCGACAGCCTGAGCCAGGTGATCGCGGTCGACGAGCTGCTGGCCGCACAGCGCGCCGTGCGGTCCGTACAGGCCTCGGCGGAGATGAAGCGATACGTCGTCGATGTCGTCACTGCCACACGGCGTCACGGGGACGTGTACGTCGGGGCGAGCCCCCGAGGCAGCCTGGCGCTCTTCCGAACGGCACAGGCGCGGGCGGCGATCTCCGGACGGGTGTACATCGTCCCGGACGACGTGAAGGCGATGGCCGTGTCGGCGCTGGCACACCGTATGATCGTCGGATCCGCGGCCCGCGTTCGTGAGGTCGACACGCGCGCCATTGTTCAGGAAATTCTATACTCGCTGCCCGTCCCCGGAGCTTCGTTGGGCGCATGACCTCTCGGGCACAAGTCGTTGCCGCGTTGTGCGTGCTATGCACTCTAATCGGCCTCGCCACCGGCCGCGGTATGTTCTTCAACTTGGCCTATCTGTGGGGCGGGCTGTTGGTGCTGGCATACGCGTGGTCGCGCTCGGCCGTCTCGGGAGTCCATCTGACGCGCCAGCCCCGTTCGCTGCGGGCACAAGTCGGGCGGGCGTTCGAGGAGAGCTTCACAGTCCAGAACCACAGCCGTATCGGCAAGGTGTGGCTGGAGATCCGCGATCGCTCGACCTTGCCGGATCACCGGGCCTCGTCCGTCATCCTGGGTTTAGGCTCACACCGCGAACGATCGCTGCTCGTCCGAACGATATGTCCCCGGCGAGGTCGCTTCCGCCTGGGACCCACCGAACTGGTCGGCGGGGATCCGTTCGGGCTTTTCCCGGTGACAAGGGTCGTCGCTCAGACGCAGCAGGTCGTGGTGCTGCCCATGACCTCGCCCCTGGCCGGGTTCGCACTGCCGCACGGCCGTTTGCCGGGCGGAGATGCGTTGATGGAGCGTACGCATCAGATCACGCCCAACGCGGCCGGTGTGCGCGATTACATGCCGGGGGACAGCTACAGCCGGATCCATTGGCGCTCCACGGCGCGCCGCGGACGACTGATCGTCAAAGAGTTCGAGCTCGACCCACTCGCCGATATCTGGATCGTGCTCGATGTCGCCGCCGACGTTCAATTCGCGCTGGAAGGATCACAAGCGCCCCGCAAGCAGTTGTCGGTCCTTCCGGCACGCATCAGCCTGCCAGCGTCTACCCTGGAGTATGGCGTGGCGGCGGCGGCGTCCCTGGTTGTGCACTTCCTCCAGCACGACCGATCTGTCGGCTTGCTGGCGCACGGGAGAACGCGCGCCGTCATTCAGCCGGATCGGGGTGCGCCACAGGTAATCCGCCTGCTCGAGACGCTGGCCGTCCTCGACGGTGACGGCCCCCTCGATCTCGAGTCTGTGCTCAGGATCGAGGCGACGCAATTCCCCCGGGGAGCGGCGGTCATCCTGATCACGCCTTCAATCAGTCCGGCGCTGGTGCCCGCCGCCGGTCAGTTCAAGCGGCGCGGCCTGCCCACGGCGTTGGTCGTCCTGGATCAGGAGAGCTTCGGCGGCGCGGCGGGGGGCGCCGGGTTGGCAGCGGCGGCGCAGCATGCCGGGTTGTCGGTCCGGCTCGTCCGGTGCGGCGACTCGCTGGCGGCTGCATTGTCGAGCGGCGTCCAGCCGGGCGTGGTGGCCGCGGCCGCCTGATGCTCCTTCCCCCAGGATCGAGGCGCTTGTGCACACTCGCATGCTGACCTTCTCCGTATTCGTCGCCGGAATGACGAGTCTGGCGCTGGAGTTGGGGGCCTCCCGGCTGCTCGGCAACGTCTTCGGGACCAGCAACATCGTCTGGGCGAACATCATCGGCCTGATCCTGGTGTACCTGACGGCCGGATACTTCATTGGAGGGCGGTGGGCGGACAGGTCGGCCTCGCCGAGGACGTTCTACTCCATTCTCCTATGGGCCTCGTTCACCGCCGGACTCGTGCCGGTGATCGCGCGTCCGGTGCTGCACGGTGCCGCAGCCGCCGTCGAGAATTTGAACGCTGCAGTCATGGCCGGCTCGTTCCTGGCCGTCCTGGTCCTGTTCATCGTCCCGGTCACGCTCCTTGGTTGCGTGTCCCCTTTTGCCATACGGCTGGCGATGAAGGACGCCATGGAAGCCGGCCGGGTCTCAGGGCGGATCTACGCCGTCTCTACGCTGGGATCGATCGTGGGCACGTTTCTGCCGGTGTTGTGGCTCATACCTTCTATCGGAACGACGCGCACCTTTTTCGTCTTCAGCCTGGCGCTGATGACCGTAGCCTGGATCGGCCTGGTTCGAGTCGATCGCGTCGCCGCGCTGCGGGCCCTTTGGATGCCGGTGGCGTTGGGAATCTTCACATGGCTGGTGCTGCGCCAACCGATCAAGTCAGGTGTTGGCCAGATCTACGAACAGGAGTCGGCCTACAACTACATCCAGGTCAAAGAGATAGACGGGACGCGGTACCTGATGCTAAACGAGGGCCAGGCGGTGCATTCCGTCTACAATCCGAACCAGACTGCGACCTATGGGACGTGGGACTACTTCCTGGCCGCGCCGTTCTTCAACGATCCACCGCACACACTGGGCGAGGTACGCCGCTTAGGGATTGTCGGCCTGGCGGCGGGGACGATCGCCAAGCAGTACACGCAGGTCTTTGGCGCCTTGCCGATTGACGGTTGGGACATCGATCCGGCGATCCTGGAAGTCGGGCGGCGCTACTTCGACATGAACGAGCCCAATCTGAATGCTGTGGGGGTAGACGGACGCTGGGGACTTGCGCATAGCCACGAAGTCTACAGCGTGGTGGCGGTGGACGCCTACAGGCCACCCTACATCCCCTGGCAACTGACCACGCGTGAGTTCTTCGGGCTCGTGCGCGATCACCTGACAGTCGACGGCGTTCTGGTGATCAACGTCGGTAGGACACCTACCGATCGCCGCCTCGTCGATGCCATGGTCGGGACGATTTCGAGCGTCTTCCCTTCGGTCTACGTCGTTGACGTGCCCGAGACCTTCAATAGCATCGTCTATGCCACCGTCGCTCGAACGCGGCCGCAGAACCTGGTCGCGAATCTGGACAACTTACGTGGGACGGGAGCGCCGGCCTTGCTGACGGATGTGCTTTCGCGCTCGATTGCAGGCTTGCAGCCGACGCCCGCGTCGAACGTGGTGTTCACCGACGATCGAGCCCCGGTCGAGACGCTGGTGAACTCGATCGTCCTCCGGTTTGTGCTGTCCGGGGATCTACAGACTCTTCGATAGCATCGAGGTGAATATGGAAAACGCGAGCAATGCGACCGCAACTTGGGCGCGTGTCGTCGCTGCAGTCGTTATCGCCCTGATTCCCATCGTCTTGGTCCTCACCAGCGTACGGCTGCTGTTGACGCAGATCTTTGTGCGCGTGGACTATGCCGTCCCTGGATTTCCGGCAGACACGTTCGGTTTCAGCCTTCAGGATCGCCTGCACTGGGCGCCCATTGCCCTGGACTACCTGCTGAACGACGCTGGAATCGACTACCTGGGCAACCTGCGCTTCGACAGCGGGCGTCCTGTGTACAACGAGCGTGAGCTCCGACATATGGTAGACGTAAAGAAGCTGGTTCAGGTCGCGCTTCGAGTGTGGGCAGTCGGCCTAGTCGCTGTCGCCATCTTGCTGATCGCTCTCTGGCGCGGTCGCCAGACTCGGCAAGCTTGGAGGTCGATCCGAGCGGGCGCGCTGGGGACCGTGGCCTTGATGCTCCTGTTAGGGGTGGGGCTGGCGGCGGCGTTTTCGTTCGTGTTCGTAGGTTTCCATCGCCTACTCTTCTCGGGGGATTCGTGGCTCTTCTTCTACAGTGACACGCTCATTCGATTGTTCCCCGAGCAGTTCTGGCAGTTTGCCTTCGCCATGATCGCGTTGGGGGCGCTGGTCCAGGCCGGGATCCTGTACCTGCTGGCGCGCTGGCGACTCCGCTCGACTGCCTGAGCTGATCGTCTCGAGAGAATGAATCGAGGGCCGGGGTGACCACCCGGCCCTCGATTTTGAGAGCTCGACGGAGGAGCGGCTACGTCGACCTAGCCGGTGCCTCATCACTTCGGGACTGCCGCTCTCAGAGAGCTTCTAGGCGCCGAATTTCTCCAGGCGTTGAGCGTGGGCCAGCAAGAGCGGCATGATATCTGTCGCCAGGAATGTCCCGAGGCCGCCGCGGGCGCAGGCGCGTTCCCCGAACTGGGTCTGGTCGTCGGGGCGGACCGTCAACGGCGCCCAGAGCAACAAGGGCACCGGGTGCCACGAATGGCTCTTGAGTTTGGCTGGTG
>JBGOYQ010000074.1:0-6090 GCA_041479735.1 Anaerolineae bacterium
CCTGCCTCGGCCACCGCCGGCGAGACGTCGTTGCGGAAGGCGGCGAAATTCGCGACGAATTGCTGCGCCAACGCCGTGGCGCGCGCATCATAGGCGGCCTCGTCGCTCCACGTCCGCCGCGGCTCGAGTACCTCGTCGGGGACTTCCGGGCAATGCTCCGGCACGTACAGGCCGAACCGGGCGTCTTTGCGGCAGGGGACGTCCTGCATTGCGCCAGTCAAGACCGCGCGGATCATCGCCCGCGTATGTGGGAGCGGGATCCGATGGCCAACACCGAACGGCCCTCCGGTCCAGCCTGTGTTCACCAGCCAGACGTCGGCCTTGTGCCGGTCCAGCTTCTCTCCCAGCAGCCGGGCGTAGGCCGAGGGCGGCAGCGGCAGGAACGGCGCGCCGAAGCAGGCCGAGAACGTCGCTTGTGGTTCGGCGCCCAACCCCTTCTCTGTTCCAGCCAGCTTAGAGGTATATCCGGAGACGAAATAGTACATGGCCTGTTCGGGTGAGAGTCGCGCCAGCGGCGGCAACGTCCCCGAGGCATCGGCGGTCAGGAAGAAGATCGTCGACGGGTGCCCGGCGCGGCCTTCTTGAACATGGTTGGCGATGAAGCCCATCGGATAGGCCGCGCGGGTATTCTCAGTCAGGCTGGCGTCGTCGAAGTTCAGCCGCCGCGTGTGGACGTCCAGACCCACATTCTCGAGCACCGTACCGAACCGCCGCGTCGCCTCCCAGATGATCGGCTCGAGGTCGGCCTGCAAATTGATCGTCTTGGCATAGCAGCCCCCCTCGAAGTTGAAAACCCCCTCTTCGCCCCAGCCGTGCTCATCGTCGCCGATCAAACGTCGGTCCGGGTCGGACGACAGCGTCGTCTTGCCCGTGCCGGACAGGCCGAAGAAGAGCGCCACGTCGCCGCGTGCGCCGACGTTGGCCGAGCAGTGCATCGAAAGAACCCCGCGCCGCGGCATCGAGTAGTTCATGACCGTGAAGATCGCCTTCTTGATCTCGCCGGCATAGCTGCTGCCCCCGATTAGGATCATCCGCTTCTCGAAATCCAGGACGATGAAGACTTCCGAGTTCGTGCCGTCCTCGTCCGGGATGGCATGGAACCGCGGGGCGTCCAGGATCGTGAACTCGGGCACATGCCCCGATAGCTCAGACGTCGGGAGGCGCAGGAACAGGTTGCGGGCGAACAGGCTGTGCCAGGCGTATTCGGTCACGACACGGATCGGCATCCGGTACTGCGGGTGGGCGCCGACGACCGCGTCCTGGACGAAGACGTCACGCCCCTGAAAGTATGCCCGCATGCGCAGTTGCAGCCGTTCGAAGCTCTCCGGCGACATCGGTTTGTTGATCTTGCCCCACCAGATCTCCTTGTCGATCTGCGGGCGTTGCACGATGAACTTGTCATTCGGCGATCGGCCTGTGTGGTGCCCGGTCCGCACGGTAACAGGGCCGAGGTGGGCCAGCACACCCTCGCGCCGCTGAACGATGCGCTCGACCAGCATCGGCGAGGGTAAAGTCCAATACACCATATTTAAGTTGGTCAAGCCTTGCTGATCCAGGTCGAAACTGCTGGGCGTCCCCATCACATTCGCCATTGCTCTACCTCCATCTCGCTCCGCGCCGGCTCAGCCCTCTGCGAGGACTCCGCCGGAGGGTCTGATCAACTTTCGGCGTCCTGCGGTAGCACCGGATCGGCAGTCCCGGTCAGGCTTCCCGCTCTCCCGTGCCGCCTTCTGCCCGCTTGGCCGCCTCCCACAACGCGTCCAGCTCGCCCGGCGTCAGCTCCGGCAAGCTGGACCCGGAGGCCCGCGCACTCGCCTCGATTAACCCGAATCGGCTGCGAAAGCGTCGGTTGGTCTGCCTAAGTGCCGCCTCGGGATCGACGCCCAGCCAGCGAGCATAGTTGACGACCGCGAACAGCAGATCTCCGACCTCGCCCGCTCGCGCCACGTCGTCTGCCGCCTCCTGGACTTCTCCCAGCTCCTCGGCGATCTTCGCAAGGACGCCGTCGACGTCGGGCCAATCGAAACCGACGCGGGCGACTCGATCCTGGATTTCCAGGGCCTGAGCCAGCGCCGGCAGGCCGATCGGCACGCCGCCCAGCAGGCCATGTTGCTCGCCATTTTCTTGGCGCTCCTCGGCCTTGAGCACTTCCCAGTTGTGGAGCACCTGATCGACGCCGGCCACCTGGAGGTCACCGAACACGTGCGGATGCCGGCGGACGAGCTTGGCATCGATCCCGGCGATCACGTCCGCCAGCGTGAACTCCCCGCCTTCGGTCGCGATCTGCGCTTGCAGTACGATCTGCAAGAGCAGGTCACCAAGCTCCTCACGCAACGAGTCCGCATCTTCGGCGTCGAGCGCCTGCAACGCCTCATACGTTTCCTCGAGTAAGTGGGGCCTCAAGGAGAGCGGCGTCTGCTCACGATCCCACGGGCAGCCATCCGGAGCGCGCAAATGTGCCACGGTTTCCTGGAACGACTCCAGCGAGGACGGCTGCGACAAAGCCGGTACGAACAGCGACGTCATCCAACCGATCGACGGGCTGCGGTCGATAGCATGCAAGGGACACGACTCGGTGCGAGCCTCAGGTGTGCCCGCAGCGTGGATCAACGTCACTATATGTTCATCCGGATACTGGTTCATGAGGGTCAACTTGACATCCGCCGCGACCGTGGCCGAGTACAGTTGCCCGATCAGGGCAGGTCTGTCCGGCGAGAACGGCGGGTGATGGCCGGCGGCCAGGTCCAATGCATCCGCCAGGCTGAGGCCGTCCAGCGCGTCCCACCCGACGAGCGCCAGGCACGGCTCGACGAAGCTCACGCCCGGCACGATCTCGACTGGTATCCCTTCCCGGGCCGCAGCCCGTCGCAATTCGACCGTCGTCGATTCGCCCACGCCAGGATCGCCCGGCACGGCGTAGGTGACGCCGTCCGGCCGGCGCCCCAGATCCAGCAGGCGGTCGACGATGGCGCGATAGGTCGAGGTGAAATCGGGCTGCTCGGCGTATTCGTGGTCGAAGGTGTGAACCCGGACCGCGGCGGGCAAGGCCCGGGCAATCGGGTGCTGACCGGTGCGAAAGTGGACCTCGTCGGATTGGCTGAGGGCGACCCACGCCTGGCGTGTGAGCAACGCCGGGTCGCCGGGTCCGAGTCCGATGATGCGTATCCGAGGCGGCATAGCGGCCTCCACTGACGTAACAGAAGGCCGGCCGGGGACAAGAGGCCCCCCGGCCGGCTGCATGCAACTGAAGCAGGGGCGCAGGCCCCGATCCGTCAGGCTAGCGCTTGGTGTAGGTCGGCGCCTTGCGGGCGCGCTTGAGACCGGGCTTCTTGCGCTCCTTGGCGCGTGCATCCCGCGTGAGGTAGCCCCCGGTCCGCATGGCCACGCGCAACTCCGGATCCATCGCAACCAGCGCCCGCGCCAGGCCATGACAAACGGCACCGGTCTGACCGGTGACCCCGCCGCCCTCGACCTTCACCAGAATGTCGACCTTGCCATCCAGCCCGGCCGAGCGAACCGGCGCTAGAGCGGTTTCGAGATCGCCCACGCGCGGGAAGTACTCCTGCCCCGGCTTATCGTTGACTATCATCTTGCCGGTACCGGTCATGATGCGGACCCGGGCGTGGCTGGTCTTGCGCCGGCCGATCCCTTCGAAATACTGCACGGACATACGCCTTGCCTTCCTCTCGCGAACTAAGACAACGGTTTCGGTTTCTGGGCCGAGTGCGGGTGTTCCGGACCTGCATAGACCTTGAGCTTGTTGATCACCTGATGGGCGTAGCGATTCTTGGGCAACATGCCCTGCACCGCGGTGCGGATGACACGGTCCGGGTGACGCTCGAGTTGCTCGCGCAAGCCCGTGCGCCGGATGCCGCCCGGGTAGCCGGAAATCCGGTAGTAGAACTTCTGGTCCAGGCGTTTGCCGGTGACGGCGACCTTCTCCGCGTTCACCACGATCACGAAGTCGCCGGTGTCGACGCCTGGGGTGAAGATCGGCTTGTTCTTGCCCAGTAGAACGGCTGCGATCCGGCTGGCGAGTCTGCCCAGGTTCTGCCCGGAGGCGTCGACCACGTACCACTCCCGGTGCAGCTCGTCCGGCTTGGGATAGTATGTCCTTTGCACGCTATGCTCCTCATGCCAGACGAGGCGAACCGGACTTCCGGTCAGCCGCTCGACTCTGGCTGATTGTCTTCGTAGATCACCGCCTCGAGGCACAGGCCTCGAGCCGGGGCGGCTTTGCCTTCCCAGGCCCGCTCCGGAGCCGCGAGGGCGTGGTCCAGGCTCCCTGCCGGCACCCGCCCGGCGCCGACGGCAGCCATGGCTGCCACGAGGCGTCGCACCATGCGGTAAAGGAAGGCGTCCGCCTCAATTTCGAACGCCAACCCGCCATCGGTCTCGGCCCAAGCCGCCCGGAACACCTGACGGAACGTATGGCCGCCGGGGATCGGTGCACGGCCGAAGGGGCCGAAGTCCTTGCGTCCCGGCAGCCCCGAGGCCTCAGCCTGCAGCGCCGGCAGATCTATCGGCGGCCACACGCGCCAGGCGAAGCGCTCGCGCATCGGATCGGGCGTCGGTGATTGCACGATCGAGTAGCAGTACCGACGCCGCCTGGCAGAGAAGCGCGGGTGGAAGCCCTCCGGAGCCGGGGCGGTCGCGCGGACGGCCACGTCAGACGGCAAGTGAGCATTCAATGCCCGCGTCAGGACATCGGATCCGTGCGCCCAGTCAAGCCGATAGCTGATGACCTGACCTCGAGCGTGAACGCCGGCATCGGTTCGTCCCGCCGCCAGAAGGCTGCTGCCCGCCCAACCCAGCCGCGTGAGCGCGTCCTCCAGGACGCCCTGCACGCTGCGGGCACCGGGCAGGCGCTGAAAGCCCCGGAAGTCGGTCCCGTCATAGGCGATGGTCGATTGGTAAGTTGCCATGCAGGCCGCCCTGGGCTGCCCGCCGCGTCCGCGTGGGACGCCTACTCTTCTACGAGCTCGAGCAAGACCATTTCGGCCGCGTCCCCCTTGCGCGGTCCCATCTTGACGACACGGGTATAGCCGCCGGCCCGATCCTTGAATCGGGGGGCGATGTCGTCGAACAGCTTCTTAACGATCTCGGGGTCGTACAGACGGGCGGCCACCAGGCGCCGGGCGTGCACGGCCTTGGCTTCCCCGGCGGCGTTGCCGTGCTTGGCAGTCGTGATCATCCGCTCCGCCGCGCCGCGAATCGCCGCCGCCTTGGCTCGCGTCGTGCGGATGCGCTCGTTGCGGAAGAGCTCGGTGATCAGGCCTCGCCGCAGCGCGGTGCGCTGGCCGGTCGAGCGCCCGAGACGGTAACCGGCAAGTTTGTGTCTCATCTAAGGTTGCTCCGCCTCGGCCGCCGCCGGCTCGGCCTGGACCTGTTCCTCCAGGTAGCCCTTCTCCTGCAGTCGCTCCTTCAATTCATCCAGGCTCTTCTCGCCGAAGTTGCGGATCGACAACATCGCTTCCGAGCCCTTCTCGAGCATGTCGAGCACCTCGCCGACCGTGGTGATGCCGGTGCGCTTGAGCGAGTTGAAGACGCGCACTGACAGGTCGAGGTTCTCGATCGGCGTGTCGTACAGCTCGCTGGCCAACTTGGGCAACTCTTCATGAGTCGCGGCCGCCATCAGGCTTTCCTCGGTCACGCCGGCGATGTCCCGCAGGTGCGCCATCAGGATCTGCGCGCTGCGGCTCAAAGCCTGCTCGGGTTTGAGCGCGCCGTCGGTCCAGATTTCCATCAGCAACCGGTCGTAGGAGGTATCCTGCCCGACGCGCGCCCGACCGACCTCGAAGTGCACCCTCTTGACCGGTCCGTAGATCGCGTCCGTGGGCAGCTCGCCGATCGGCAGCCGCCCGCGTTCGTCGGAAGGCGAATAGCCGCGGCCGCGCCCGACGTTCATCTCGATCTCCAGCCGGGCCTTCTCGTCATCCACGGTAAACAGATAGAGCTCGGGATTGACGATCTCGACCTCGGCCGGGGCGATGATGTCCGCGGCCGTGACCACGCCCTCGCCCTGCACCTCGAGGCGCAGGCGGGCGGTATCGCCCTCATGCAGGATCATCCGCAGCTGCTTGATGTTCA
>JBGOYQ010000075.1:0-6089 GCA_041479735.1 Anaerolineae bacterium
AATTCTCTGCCAAGGTCTACTTCCAGTTGAGCAGAATCAACCCAACCAAGCAAACGCCCGCCCCGGCCAGGTTGACGGTCGAGACTCGTTCCTTGAACAAGAACAGCCCGATGGGCAGCAGCACCAGGCCGACCGCGCTGTTCGAGGCGATGTCGGCCAGGCTGATGGCCCATCCGGCGCGGTATGCCAGAAGGTAGCCGATCTCGATTCCCACGACGGCCAAAGCCAACACGAAGCTCGCCCAATTCAGATCACGGAATGACTCGATCCACCCCTTGCGCAAGGGCGCGACGGTGAGCAGCGCCAGACAGGTGAGAGTGGCCACGGCATAGCTCACAGCCAGAGCGAAGATCGGGTCCCGACGCGGGAGTCGACTTCTGCGCCAGATGGTAGATTACGGTCGAGACGACCGTAAGGCCTATCCTCAGGTAGAGCAGCACCAACGCCTCCTTCCTTCAGTCGGGTTGATCGAGCCAGGTAAGTACCGTCGTCTCGGCTGCGGCTTCGACCCCCGGTCTGGAGTCGAACCATGTAATGGTCGCGTCGCCGGCCTTGAACCAATTCGCTTGACGGCGGACGTACACGCGGCTCGCGCGACGAATGTGCTCCACGGCGGCCTCTAGGCTGGTCTGCCCGCTGAGGTAGCCGGCGATCGACCGATAGCCGATGGCGGACATGGATGGGAGGTCGGGTGACACGCCTGCGGCGAGGAGCCGCCGGACCTCATCGACCCACCCTTGCTCGAGCATCGCATCGATGCGCGCGTCGATACGCGCAAATAACTCCAGGCGCGGCAACGCGAAGCCGATCTTGAGCACACGGAATGGCGGCGGCATCATGACGCGTAGGTCGCTGGGCCGCTTGCCCGTGACCGAGGCGATCTCGAGCGCCCGGATGACTCGGCGAACGTTGCGGGGATCGATGCGGTCGGCCGACGATGGGTCGACCTGGCGCAGGCGTTGATGGAGCGCGGTGGCGCCCTGTTCGAGGGCCAGCGTCTCCAGGTTGCGACGCAATGTGTCGTCCACCGGGCGCGGCGGGGGTGACCAGCCCTGCAGGATGGCCGTGACGTACTGGCCGGTCCCTCCGACCAGGAACGCCAGCCGGCTGCGCGACTGGATATCCGCAATGGCAGCCAGCGCCGCCTGGCGGAAGGCCGCCAGGCTCCAGGTTTCGCCCGGCTCGGCAACATCGATCAGGTGATGCGGGACCCGGCGGCGCGCCTCCGCCGAGGGCTTGGCCGTGCCGATGTCCATCCCGCGATACAGGAGACGCGAGTCGGCTGACACGATTTCGGCGCCCAGGCGCTCCGCCAGGACGAGGGACCGCTCCGTCTTGCCAACGGCGGTGGGTCCCAGGATGGCGACCAGCGCCGGGCGACTCATCGACCGGTGGGCGGAGTGATTTGCGTGACCACGTCAACAAGGTGCTCGAGTCGGCGCACCTTCCCATCGGGGGAACAATCAATGGCCACGACGTCGATCCACCAATCCACATCGAGCGAGTCGTGGGCAGTCAGGTAGGCCATGGCGATGCGCTGCACTCGCGCGATCTTCGACGCAGTGACGGCCTCCTCCGGCCCGCCGAACCGGTCGCTCGTCCGTGCCTTCACCTCGACAAATACGATGGTGGGCCCGGCGCGCGCGACGAGGTCGATCTCGCCGTCGGGAGACCGCCAGTTGGCGGCTTCGATAGCGTAGCCTTTGGCTTCCAGGTGGCGACGGGCGACCGCCTCTCCCCAGGTCCCAAGCCGAGCGCGAGTCATGGCCTGCGATCCAGCAGGCGGCGCCAGAGGATTTGCCAGCGGCGCCCGCGGACCGGCTGGCGATGCGCGAGAAGCTGCGCGTAGCGGTCGGCAAGTCGCGCGCTGGTCTTCTCGATGGCGAAGCGTTCGGCGTCCAGCCGGGCGCGATCGGCCATGGCCCGGCGCGTCTCCCCCTCTGCGACCAGGCGGGCCATCTGGGCGGTAAACGAGGGCAAGTCGTCGGCACTCAGGACCCCCGTTTGCCCGTCCACAACCATGTCCTCGACCCCGGGTGATCGGATCCCCAGGACCGGCAGTCCGGCGGCCATGGCTTCGATGACCGAGAGAGGCTGGACCTCGGTGACGGAGGCGGTGACGAACAGGTCTGCAGCGGAAAGATAGCGAGGCAGGTTGGCGTATTCGACCATGCCGCAGAAGACTACTTTGTCGGTCAGCCCATTGCGCTCGGCCAAGTGCTCCAGGTTGTCCCGCTCGGGCCCGTCGCCGACCAATACGAGCGAGGTGTTAGGGTAGGCTGCATGGGCGCCGCCAAAGGCCCGGACCAGCGACACCAGGTTCTTCTCCGGCCCCAAACGCCCGACGTAGATCAACACCACATCCTCGTCAGGGATAGAAAGCTGGGCGCGACTCACAGGTGTGACCTTCTCGCGGAACAACGCCAGGTCGACGCCATTCGGCAGGACCTCGATCGAGGCCCTGACCCCCAATCCCTGCAAGATCTCGCGCAATCCCTCCGACGGCGCAATCACCAGATCGACGGCATCGCAGAAGGACGGCAGATACGCCTGGAGGAACGTCGTACCCAGCTGCTCCGGCAGGCCTGGCAGGTAGGCCTGCGCATACAGGTCATAGCGGGTGTGGTTGGTAAACACGACGGGGATATTGAGAGGACGGCAATAGCGCAGAGCCAGCCGACCACTCAGGAAGGGATGATGGACGTGGACGACGTCCATGGCCTCGAGCTTCCGGCGAGCGGCCGATGCGTAGCGGAAGCCGAAGTAGTAGCCGGTCTCGGCCAGAGGCACACCTGGCGATCGGATGACCCCCGGCTCGTCGTCAGCGTAATCCAGGTCACCAAAGGTGAACACGTAGACGTGATGGCCGAGCTGCTCAAGGGCCCGCTTGGTGAGGCTGATCGATTGGGTGATCCCGCTGACGTGGGGCTTGTACACGTCGGCCAACATGCCTATGCGCATTCCATCCACCCCGGCGTTGTCGACCGAATCCTAGCGTCGCATACGGCCCGCGTCAAGAAACCTCGATCCTCGCAGCCACTGGCCTGGGGCTATTTCGAGGCCGACGTTTGTGCTAGACTGGCTCCAACGCCCTGGCCCTCCGCGCCCATGACAAACCTCAGCGTCCTGCAGCAAGCCGACATCTTCGTCGACCTCACCCCGGCGCAGCTCGAGCTGATTGCCTCCATCTGTCAGGAACGCTCCTTCCGGGTCGGCGACACGATCTTCGAGGAGAACTCCGCCAGCGACGAGTTGTACGTCATCGCCACCGGCGAGGTCGAGATCCTGGTCGACCCTTCCCTGGTCAACGATCGACCCGACACCCCTACACATCCGACGACGATCGCCACACTGAGGCGCGGTCAATCCTTCGGTGAGATCGCCTTGGTCGATCAGGGGATTCGATCGGCCAGCGCCCGGAGCGCCGGCCACGAGACGCGCCTGATAGTGATCCCACGCAATGAGCTTATGCGCTTGTGCGAATCCGATCCGGGCTTGGGTTTCCGCCTGATGCGCAACCTGGCCGCCGACCTGGCGATCAAGATCCGCAACACCGATCTGAAGATACGAGAGGAGCTGCTGTACTCGCAGCGACGCGCGAGTTGACGCCAGCGCGCTTTGCATACTACAATCGACCCAGGGTGAGGGGCACGCGCCATCCGCCTGCTTTCCCGAAACCGCATCCGGGCCCAAGGGTCGCTCCGGATTTCCACATACGAAAGGAGATGGGATTCTCGATTCGATAAACTCGATACCATTCAGGGTTCGAGCCCGACCTGGCTCCCGGCCAGGATTCACGCAATCACAATGGAGGAGGCAGAGGATATGAAACGCACCCTAACCGCCCTCACTTTCCTGGTCGTCGCCAGCATGCTCCTGGCAGCCTGCGGCGGTGGCGGCGCGGCCGGCGGCGGCGTCATCAAGATCGCCTCGCAGACCCCGCTCTCCGGCGGCCAGTCGGCCATCGGCGTCGATATCAAGAATGGCGCCGAGTTGGCGATCGAGCAGCTCAGCCAACCGCTGAAGGATATGGGCTTCACGGTGCAGCTGGCCCCGTACGATGATCAGGCCACCCCGGACATCGGCGTCGCCAATGCCAAGCAGATCGTCTCCGACCCGGCCGTCCTGTGCGTCGTCGGTCACTACAACTCGGGCGTGCAAATCCCATCGTCCGAGGAGTATCACAACGCCGGCCTAGCCAACGTTTCACCGGCCAACACGAACCCGAAAGTGACGACGCGAGGCTACCTCGAGGTCAACCGTATCGTCGGACGCGATGACGTTCAGGGCGTGGTAGCGGCCGACTTCGCCGCCTCCAAGGGCGCCAAGAGCGTCTACGTCTTGCACGACAAGACGACCTACGGCCAGGGCATCGCCGAGTTCTTCCAGCGCGAGGCGCAGGCCAAGGGCATGCAGGTAGTCGGCTTCGAAGGGACCGAAGAGAAGGCCAACTTCGACGCCCTGCTGACGCCGGTCCTGGCGGCCAAGCCGGACGCGATCTTCTTCGGCGGCATCTACGACCAGATCGCCGTCTTCATCAAAGCCGCCCGGGACAAGGGCTTCGCAGGCTTCTTCGTCAGCGATGACGGCTTTGACTCGCCCGAGGCCTCCAAGATCGCCGGTGACGCCATCACCGCCGGCGGCGGCACGTACTACTCGACCGTTGCCGGCCCGGCCAAGCTGTACCCCGGTACGGCGAAGTTCCAGACGGACTTCAAGGCCAAGTATGGCGCCGACCCCAAGCCGTTCGCGGCGCAGGGCTATGATGCGATGGCCGTCTGCCTGAAGGCGGTCGAAGATGCCGCCAAGGCCAACGGCAATAAGCTGCCCACCCGGGCTGCCGTCGCCCTGGCCGTCCGCGCCCTGAAGGACTTCGCCGGCATCACCGGGACGATCAATTTCAACAACATCGGCGACTTGACGACAGCCAAGTACTTCGTCATCCAGGTCGCCTCGCCCGATCCCGCGAAGTGGAACGACAACCCAGTTTCTGAGACACTGGACATCGCACCGCCAGCGCAGTAGTCGCAACCTCATTTACTCCCGGCCCGCCCTAAGGCGGGCCGGGAGTGTCCGATGAGGAGACAGATGTCTCGACTCTTCCGCTCGCCCTTGCTTCGCGAGATCGTCCGCCCGCTGATCCAGATGGCCATCTTCATCGCTGGCAGCGGGACTATCCTTTCGGCCTTCATGCTGTTCCTTGCCTGGCTCATGCGAGGCTCCGTCGCCGATAGTGCGTTGCTCGCGCGCAGCCACGTCAGCTTGTTCACCTTCACCCTGGTCAACTTGCCGCAGGTCCTGGTCGACGCAGTGACGCTTGGCTTCATGTACGCCGCCATTGCACTGGGCTACTCGATGGTCTATGGCGTGCTCGAGTTCATCAACTTCGCCCACAGTGAGATCTTTGCCACCGGCGCGTTTGTCGGGGTCGAATTCCTGATTCTTCTGGACAACGCCGGCAAACTGAAAGGGGCCGCCGCAGCTGCGGCGATCGCCTACTTGATCCTCGCCATTATCCTGGGCATGGTCGTCGCCGGTCTACTGGCCATGGGGGTGGAACGCGTCGCCTACCGACCGTTGCGCGGGGCACCACGTCTCGTACCGCTGATCTCGGCCATCGGCGTTTCCTTCTTCTTGCAGGACGCCATCCGCTTCATCGAAAGCGTCACCACCGGCCAGTTCAATCGCATCATGCCGACCTTCGGCAGTTTCGACCATACGATCACCGTCGCCCGGACGACGTTTGCCGGTTCGAGCCTCGTCCTCAGCTTGCAGGTCAAGTCGCTGTTCGTCATCGTGGCCGCCGTCCTGATGCTGATCGGCCTGAACGTCCTGGTCAACGTGACCAAGGTCGGCAAGGCGATCCGGGCGGTAGCGCAGGATCGCCCGACGGCCAGCATCATGGGGATCAACGTCAACTGGATCATCTCGTTGACCTTCCTGGTCGGCGGGGCGCTCGGCGGCGCGGCCGGCGTCTTGTACGCTTTGAAGTTCACGCGTATCGATCCTTTCGTCGGCTTCTTCCCGGGACTGAAGGCGTTCACCGCCGCGGTCCTGGGCGGCATTGGCAACCTCACCGGCGCGGTGCT
>JBGOYQ010000076.1:0-6069 GCA_041479735.1 Anaerolineae bacterium
CTCGCCATGACTGCCCTGCAGAGCCGTCGTGGGCTCCTCTCCTGAGCTGGCGTTGACAGGGCCGCGCCCGGGAGCCTGGTGGCCCGGTGGCCGTCTCACTTCGCGCGATATGGCGCTGTTGGCTGGGAGCGTCCTACTACAATTGGCGCTTGGCCTGCTGTTCGGGCATGCCTATGACATGCCCATCTTCATGGCCACCGGCTATCTGGTCGCAACAGGTCAAAACCCCTACCTCGCCCAGGACCTAAGCGGCCTGTTCCACAACAGCGCATTTAGAGGACTGACCTCCGTCGGATACCCCCCGCCTTGGCCGTTGGTTCTAGGGGGCATCTACCGTCTGATCGGGGGCGCGACGCCCAGTCTCTTGGGCTACAACCTGGCCATCAAGGTCCCGATCATCGGTGCCAATGTTGGCCTGGCCTTCCTGGTGGCGCGCCTCCTGATTAAGGAGGGCGCCGAGGCCGCGGTGGTCCGCAAGGCTTGGCTATTTCTTCTTTGGAATCCCTTCTTGCTGCTGGCGTCGGCTGCCTGGGGCCAGTTCGACTCTGTGGTGGCTTTACTCGCGCTCATGGCGTTGGCCCTGCTCGACTCGAAGAAGGTCGACCTCTCCGCCATTCTGCTGGGCCTCGCGATCGCCGCCAAGCCCATCGCACTACCTCTCCTTCCGCTGCCGTGGATATACCTGAGTCATGTGCCCACGCCGCGAAGAGGGCGTTACTACATGCTGCTTGCGGCCTCGCTTCTCTTCTTCTGTGCAGGGCCTTTCGTGATCTTCGGCTGGAACCCTGAGGTCATCATTCGCAACTGGAACGCGCATCTGGTTGTGGGCGGGGGCATGTCGCTGCTCACGTTTCGCGAGCTAACGAACGGAACCTATGTCCTGAATGGAGCGTGGCAGATTCTGGGCGTCGTATGGCTGCCGGCCGTGGCGGTCGCCGCCTGGAGCATCCGGTCCCGGGTCAAGCAGCTGCGAGAGCTGCTGGCCGCCAGCACGGCATTGGTTCTGGTCTTCCTTCTAACCCGGGCCTGGCTTTCGGAACCCAATATCATCCTGGTCCTTCCTTTGGTCGTAATCCTCGCGAGCCTGGGTGATCTTCCCTCCCCGGTGCTGACAGCCATGTGGGTTCTGCCGCTCGTATTTGGTGTGTTCAACACCTCGCTGGTTCAGCTCCTATTCCCGAGCATGCCTGAAGCGATGGGCAGGCTCTTGGACCAGCCGGACACCTACCGAACTGCCTGGCTGGTGGCGCGGACCGTCGTCGTCCTGCCCTGGCAGATCGTTGGATGGTGGATCGTCGTCCGTTGCCTGCGTAGACCTGTGGGGGTGGTAACTTGATGGTGCGGCAGGCGAAATTCGTACAACGGGCTCCTGCATGGACATAAGTATCCCGCTGCAAGGCGGCCTTGACCTGGTGATGTCCGAGGGACCGACGGAAGGGAGCGCGTACGCCACACGGCAGCTGCAGCAGGGGTTTCGACTCTTCGATCATGGCCAGGACCTTAGCGAAGAGGCTGTTGGCTTCGGCGTGCCTGTGGTCAAAAGGGGGTTGCACACGATCTTCCCCGGAACGGTCACCTTGGCTTCCGAGCGAACTGGCTCGCTTTGGCGTGTCCAGGCGTTGTTCACTGTCAACCTGGAGGAGCGACTTTCCCAAGGATCATCTCCAAGCCTTCGCAGCCGAACGGTCTACTTGGCGAAGGACTCCCTAGCAGCGATCATTCGTCGATCCCGTCCCCTCCGCATTCTGCTCACCGCGGCCTCGAGCCGATTGCGCTCGTCGCTCGGCCTGAATACGGTTTATGAGGAGGATGGCTTCCGCGCTGCCCTCGATGTCCACTACCTCATCGATAGCGCGACCGGGGTGATCCGGGTTTCGTTCTACGCCTCTGATCTCGCGGGGCGGGGGGTCACGGAAGTGATTATGATGAACGAGCAGGGTGGGAGGTGGTTTGATGTTTATCGCGATTCCGCTGGCGGGAATGTTCGGGGCGCGGGAATCGGTGCGTGGGACCGGGTGACTGCGCCGGAGGCCTCGATGTTGAGCAGCGCGCGGAAAGTCGTCTACACGGTAGCCGGAGGAGATGGGGCGAGGCTGTACCGCGGGAGGGAGGTCGTCGGTTCGCGCCTGGCCTGGTCCGGATTCGGCTATTCCTTCAGCCCGGCCCTCGGAGGGCTCGAGTATGTCATCCGGGTCGCGAGAGTCCCATGACGACGGTGCTCCTGATCTACCCCTTCTTCCTGCCGCGACGTGACCGCTCGGTCTTCCGGTTCCCTCCTTTGGGGATCAGCTACATCGCTGCCGCTTTGCAGCAGGAGGGCCACCAGGTCCACCTGATCGACTGCACCTTCCGGAATCGCCGTGAGGCGCTTCAGGAAGCGCTGGCCATCAAGGCGGAGGTGGTCGGACTGTACTGCATGGTGACCATGGTCGACGACTGCCTGTCGTTTGCCGATCAACTGCGCCCAACGAGCCGGCTGCTCATCGCCGGAGGCCCGCTTCCTACCTGTGACCCCTTGCCGTTCCTGGAGCATTTCGACGTCGTCGTGCGTGGCGAGGGGGAGCGGACGATGTGTGAGGTCCTGCGGGCTTGGAGCGGTGGGGCCGACCTGGGTCAGGTTCCGGGGATCGTGTTACGCCAAGTGGAGGGGGGTAGGGCAGAGACCGAGCCGCAAGTCATCTTCACCTCCGACCCGCCATTTGAGCGGGGTCTGGACGCGCTACCTCGCCCGGCGAGGCAGCTCGTTCCAAATGCTGACTACATCCGCCATGGGAAGAAGAAATACGGGTATTCGATCTCGACGGTCATGAGCACCCGGGGCTGCCCATTCCGATGCGAGTTCTGCAGCAACGTGGTCTTCGGAGGTTCCTATCGCGAGCGGTCGGCGGAGAACGTTGTCGATGAGGTGGAGGAGGTGCTGCGGCTCGGCTACGAAAGGATCTCGTTCGCCGACGATGTCTTCACACTAAGGAAGGAGCGCGTCCTGCGGATTTGCGCCGAGATCCGACAGCGCAATCTCGACTTTCATTGGGAGTGCCTGGGCCGCGTCGACAGCCTCGATGAGCCAACGGCGCGGGCAATGAGGAATGCCGGCTGCACGCGCATCTACTTCGGTGTCGAATCGGGTAGCCAACCGATCCTCGATCAGATGAACAAGAAGATCACCCCCGAGGAGGCACGACGAGCGGTGGAGGCTGCCCACCGGGCTGGCCTGCAAGTGGGGGCCTTCTTCATTCTCGGCTATCCCGGTGACACCGATGAGACCGTGCTTGCCACTCTGCAGTACGCCGGATCCCTCCCCCTGGACTACCTGGGCCTGACGATGCCCTATCCCTTGCCCGGAACCGCGCTCTACGATAGGGTCAGGAACCGCATATACCGCGATTGGAGGCCGGGCGAGAGCCTGTTCGTTGGTCACGAACTCATCTTCGATGCCGAGTTCTCGGAGCGCAAGTTGTGGTTCGGCATTCTGAAGGGGCAGGCGGAGTTCCACATACGGCGAAAGGCAGGAAAGCTGGCCCCTGCAATACTCCGCCTCTTCCGACCGCTGACGGATGCTGCCTTTCGGCTGATGCGATAGCCGGCCCCCGTATTTCCTTAGGGCTGGATATGTCTGGGCGGTCTACCGGCGCTTCTCGGAGAATGCGCGCAGGGTCTGTTGGATTCGGCCACGGAGCCAGGCCGGGTCGAATTCCGTGTCGTATACGAAGGTAGCCTCGTTCTCTTCTTCCCAATCCTTGTCACGGTCGAGCCCTGAAACGCGATCGTAGAGAGGCGATCCCGGAAGAGGAAAGGGGACATTGAAGGAAACTTGATCGAGCGGCAGGCTCAGGGCGAAGCGGAAAGTTTCTTCGATGGAGGCGACAGTCTCGCCGGGATAGCCGACGATCAAGAAGGCAGCCACTTCGATTCCGGTCTGGTGGAAGAGGTCGACTGCCTGGACGCCCTCGTCAACGGTCGCCTTCTTGTTCATTAGCTGAAGAGTCGCCTGACTACCGGTCTCCAGGCCCAGGTACACCCTGCGGCAGCCGGATTCCTTCATGAGACCCGTCGTAGCACGGTCCAGCCCCGTCACGCGGGAAAGGCAGCTCCACCGGAGGTTCCGGGCTGTGATGCGCTGGCAGAACTCCATCAGATGGCGATGGTCCAGCGTGAAGTTGTCATCCGCGATCCACAGACTGTCGTAGCCAAGACTGCAGATCTGGTCGATTTCCTCGAAGACTTGGTCCAGGTTTCGGCGTCTGAAGATCGACCCGAAGACCGGTCGGGAACAGAAGTCGCAGCTGAATGGGCAGCCGAGCGTGGTGAGGATCGAAGTCGTTTTCGAACCGTCGGCCTGCTCCCACGCCTGCTGATACCGGGCGTGGTCGAACTCCCGGCGATCTGGCGGGGGAAAGTCCGCTAGCTCCGCCTCCGTGTGGTGCACGGTAGGATTCCGGACCCGCGTGCCGTCCCGGTCGATAAACAGGCCGGCATAACCCTGCAAGGGGAGTTGGCTGATGTTGGCACTTGGGCCGACTGCCTGAGAAAGGTCTGCGCAGAAGCGAGGGAAACTAAGGTCTGCCTCTCCCCGAAACACGAGATCGAAGGATCGGCTGAACCGCTCGGGGTAAAGAGTGGGAAGGGGCCCACCAGCGACCAAAGCGCAGTTCGGCAGATCACTTCGTACCATTCTGGCAACCCGCTCGGCATTCGAGCTTAGTGTCACCATGATATGGACGCCGACGATATCCGGCTGGTATGCAAGGAGATCCAGGCGGAGCTGGGAAAGAGTCCCGAAGGTACAGTCGAAAATCTTGGTGTCGATGTGCCGGCGGCGAAGCTGGCTCGTCAGGCTGGCGAGGCCCAGCGGGGGGAAAAGCATCTCGGTCTGAGACCGAGTCCGAAAGTAGGGATACACCAAGGCTACCCGGAACAATCCAACTCCGATCCGCCAACAGCTAACGATGCCATACCAGGAATGCCAAGAACTAGCCGCCGTCGCCCCTCCTTCGAGGGTCGGGACGGGTCCGGGAGGGATCTCGGCTGTGAGACCGGAGGATCCGCCCTACAACTTGAGAACGAAGGTCGCAACGTAGACGACGACGCCGAGGAAAGTCGACGCCATGTAGAGCGTATACGAAATCCGCATGAGTTGCCTGACGTTCTTGAACGCCAATCGCTTGGGGATGCGCCGGTTCGCCCGAATGGCCACGAAGACTCCCAGGATCAATCCGAATGCCCCGACAATGGCATGGACCGTTGTCACGCCATACGAGCCCTCGAGCAGCTTGCCGGGGAGGCCGGGCAAGATGTACTTCACGAACGAGGCGATCATCACGCTGAGAACGACGACCGCATTGAGGGTCGCGGCGGTCGTCTGCACCCAGCGATGAGCTTCATATTGGCGGTGGGCCGCCAGGCGCCAGCCCCAGGTGAACAGGCCGGCAGCGAGAAGGATCAAGAGCAGCGAGAGATCCGAGTACAGCGGGGCCCCGGCCCCGAGGAAACCGGGTCCCGTCAGCCGTTGGACCATCGAAGCCACCTTCTGTCCGCTGCCCGCGCAGCCACCGGGAATGGTAGCACAACCCGGGTGGTCTCGGGAGGCCGGCCGAATAATCGTGACTGCACTTACAACCGCAACCGGACCTCATCGGCACGTCGGTTCAACTCGTGGCTGTCAACCCTCGCTTCGGGTGGGGTTGCCTTTGGGCAGGAGTTGCCGAAGAGAGTGCAGCGCCGCCGGCAGATGGAGATCACATTCCTCGCCGCCCCTTGGGCGTTGCCCTTCGCGCCAATGTCTCGTGCCTTCGCCTTCCGGATTTGGAAGAGGAGCGATGCCCAAAGCGGGCTCCGATGCGAGTACATGTCCCATGGAGTCCCCGAAGATGCGGAAAGGCCTCCGCGACCTGAGGAGACCCTTCTCATCTACAGACCAGTCACAACCATTGAGGAGGCAACGGTGGGACTTGCCCGCCCTGGCCTGCAGCCTGCGGGCCGGGGAACCCACGCATGAAGGTTTTGCGGGACCCGACTGCGGCGATTCAGACCCTTGCTCGCCTTTCGTCGGATTCCGTGTAGGGGTCTGAA
>JBGOYQ010000077.1:0-6063 GCA_041479735.1 Anaerolineae bacterium
CCATAATTCGGACACACCTAGTCTAGTATATGGGGAATCAAGCCACGTCACAAGCGATCCGAGCGGCCAGGACCTTGTGCGAGTGTGTCGCAGGGGGAGGCCTAAAGTTAGGATGGGCAGGGAAGGCGGCCGTATCGGCACACCAGCGATGTCGCCTTCCGACCGATGATCCATTGCCGCAACGCGGCGGCCGCATCACAGGCGCTCGGAGCCGCCGCGGAGGTGGGGGCCAGGGGCTTGCTCAGGGCGTCATCGGATTAGGCACTACCATAGGAGACCAATACGACGCGGTCGCAGCCGGACGGCTCGCCGATGGGAGCGAGGAGGGGTAGTAGCGGGCTACGACGTAGCGAGCGACCTCCGGATCCGCTACCTCACTGATGGCGCCGATCTCGTGAACTGCCAAGCTGCCCAGAAGGTGACCTGTGCTTAAGCTCTCTGACTCACGAAGGGGACGTCTGCTTTTCTTACCGGTCTTGTTGGCGGCCCTCGGCTGCTCGCTCGTAAACCAGCTGACGCCAGGGAGCGCCTCCCCGTTCGCCGATCGTTCACCCACGCCTCTGGTCGAGAGTCCAACTGCAACACTTTCGCCGACAGCCCTCGCACCGGGCTATGTCCCCCCGCGATGCGCCAACCTCCCGCTGGCAACGACCGCCCCTGACTTGCTGCAGGCGACCCCGATCCCGCCGACTGCCGCGCCGCTGACGAACTCGGTCCAGCTGCGCGTGTTCAACGAACTGGTCAAGGTGGTGACGGACACGTATCTCTACCCGGACTTCCACGGGAGCGACTGGCCGGGCCATGTGGCCGAGGCGAAGGCCAAGCTGCAGGCAGGCCTGAGCGCCGACGCCTTCTACGCCGAGATGGAGCGGCTCATCGAATCGCTCGGGGACGACCACTCGCAATTCCAGTCACCGGCGGTGGTTGCCGCCTCCGATGCGGAGTTGGCCGGGCACAACGATTTTGTCGGCATCGGCGTCCTGGTCAAGCCGATGCCCGATGAGGGGCTGGTGACCATCCTGGCAGTGTTCCCGGACTCGTCGGCGGCGCACGCGGGATTGAGACCTCATGACAATATCCTGGCCGTCGATGGGATCCCGATCATCCAGGCGAATGTAGCCCGCCCCGGGCTGGTGCGCGGGCCGCAGTGCAGCCTGGCGATCCTCACAGTCGACACCCCCGGTCAACCCACCAGGGAACTGGCGATCGTCCGCGACCGGGTCGACGCGCCCGAGCCGATTGATTCCAGGCTCGTGCCGACGACGGATGGCACAAAGATCGGATACATCTTCCTGCCCAGCGTCTTTGACGAGACCTTCCCCCGCCAGGTGAGGTCCGCCTTGGAATCATTTGGGCATCTCGACGGGCTGATCATCGACAACCGCATGAACACAGGCGGTTCGAGCGACGTGGTCACCCCGATCCTGTCCTTTTTTACCTCCGGGACACTCGGCCATTTCATCAGCCGGACGTCGAATCGCCCGCTCAATGTCAAGGCGACGCCTGTGGGCAACTCGCAGGATGTCCCGATGGTTATCTTGATTGGGAAGGACACAGTCAGCTTCGGGGAGATCATGTCGGGCACACTGCACGACATCGGGCGCGCACGCCTCGTCGGCGTGGCAACTGCCGGCAACGTGGAGACGCTGCATGGGCATGTGCTCGAGGACGGATCGCGATTGTGGCTCGCGCAGGAGCGGTTCGAGCCGCGGGTCACGCACGCCAACTGGGAGGGCGTCGGAGTACAGCCGGACGTGACGGTCGCTTCCGACTGGTCGAGCACGACGCTCGAAACCGACCCGGCCGTCGCCGCCGCCGTCAACCTTCTCATGAAGAAATAGCCTGTGACCTTGCGGGGCTGCGCATTGCCGCGGCCTCTGGGCCTAACCGAGCGAGGGAATTTGACGCGAGGACGCACCCAGCCTGGTCCGGCGACGACTGCCCGTCGCAATCCATAGAGCATCTCTGTAGCCGCAGGCTCAAGCCTGCGCATGTTCACGTTCGAGGAATATGCCCCGGCGCTTCCGCCCGCGGCTGCTCCGCCGGCATCTGATCTCCTTGACGGCACCCTTAGGGTCCGCCAGTGGATTGCCAGGGGCTCGATTCTCGAACCGGCTCGCGCTGGCCCCGCTCACCCCGGACCGGTATAATCCCGCAACGCCGACGGGACTACATTCATCCCCTTTGTCTGACTTCCGGAGCGGAGCATGATCCAACCGAAGCTCTTCCTCACCACCGCCTTCTTTGCGGCGCTCATCCTAGCTGCCTGCGGATCGGCCACCCAACCGCCTCCCACAACCGCGGCGCCCGCCAAGGTCAGTGCCTCTGCCCCGGCGGCGACCGTCCTTCCCGCGACTGTGCCAGCCTCGCGCACCCCCGCGCCCGCAACCGAATTCCCCGCCACGCCGACGGAACTGCCGACCGTCGCCCCGGCGAACCCGCCCACCGCTGAGAAGATCACGGCAGCCCTCGCCGATCGGTTGGAAGTGGTCCGCGAGAGTAGTGGCGATTTCGCCGGCACCGTCTTTGCCATGAAGCTCAGCCCGACCGGTCGGATCCTGGCCATGGGTGGCTGCGGCCGGGGCGAAAACGGCGCCTGCTCCAACGAGACGATCTTGCGCTTGATTGACGTCGACTCGGGCAAGACGCTTTTCGACCTCAAGCCACTCGTCCCCGTCATCGAGAAGCTCGCCTTCAGCCCGGACGGCACCATGTTGGCCATTGCCGGGTGCGTCGAAGGGCTGTACCTGGTCGGCCAGCCGGATACCAACTGCCACGCGCCTCGCCTGTGGACGGTCGACACGGCCACGGGGAATGTCCTGCACGAATTCGGGCACTACATCTCCAACGTCACCAGCATCGTCTGGAGCCCGGACGGCTCGCGCTTGTACACCGGCGTGTTGTACGAAACCAGGCTCGACAAGGTCGATAATGAAATCAGCTACTACGACACCGCCAGCGGCAAGAAGCTGGGCATCATCGAGCCGGCCGTCACCAACTGCTCCACCTTGCGCCTCGACATGACCACCGACGGCCACTTCCTGGTCCTCGACCTCCTGGGCAACTGCGGCTATCCGTCCTTCGTCGAGTGGTGGGACCTGAGCGACCCCGGCAGGCCGCGCTCGGTCCACCACGAGTCGCCGGCCAGCAACCACCACTTCACCCCCGACGGCAAGCAGATCATGACGCTCAACGGGAACGACAATACGTTCAAGCTCTTCGACCTGCAGAGCGGCGACACGCTTGCCGGCTATCCCAGCATCGCCGCACAGTTTGCCTTCGGGACCTGGGAGTTCCTCGGCCCGGACCGACTGCTGCTTTCCGGCGGAAGCGAACCTCTCCAGGTCTACGACCTGACCAGCCACAAATTCGTCCAGCCGATACGACCATCCTATCTGTCCTTCGGCCAACACCTGATCAGTCCCGACGGCGGGACGCTGATGACGTATGGCTACATCGGGAAGGACACGTTGGTGAAGCCGTCGATGAGCCTGTGGGATGTTCAGACGCTGAAGGAGACCATCCTGACCACCTTCGCGGGGCAGGACCCCTACGGGTTTGAGGGATCGCTCCAAGCTTTCAGCACCGACCAGACACGGTTCGTCATGGCCGATGCATTCGCGAGAATCGTGATATGGGGTACGCGCCCGCCGGAGCAGGGTGCGGCGCTGAAAGCGTTGCAGGATTACCTGGGCCTGCTCGCCAATGGGGATTATGCTCAGGCGGCCAAGCAGCTCGTCCTGGTGCAGACGCCCGACGTGAACGCCAGCATCTACAACCTGGATACTCTTCCGCAGTTGGTGCCGGAGGCCGACCCGGCGGATCCGTCGGCGCTGCTCAAGGCATTATGCACCGACCCGAAATTCCCGTGCATGCCGTTGAAAGACGTCGCCTACCAGGCCCAGGTGGCGGAGCATACCTTCCTGTTCGTCGTGTCGTTCGCCGGGCCTGACGGCAACACGGCGGTGTGGCCGCTTTGCGCGCACGTCCCGGCCACGAAGAGCTGTTCGCGGCGGGACGGACTGTTCGAGTTCTACGTCCGGCTGCAGCCGGACGGCAGCTACGGCGTCGTGAATGGGCTTCCGCCATCGCTCGAGTTGAGGTATCCGTAGGACCTTTCGTTTCGCTCTAATTGGACAGGCTGGCCACCGGCTCCTGGACCAGCGGCGTCGCCTGCCCCGTTCCCGGGTCGTAAGCCGCCACGTTGCTGTCGGTCATACAGACGGGCCAGCCATCGGGCGCCATGGCAGTGCAGGTACCTGCCCCTGCCGGGGGATTGACTTCGGCAGTCAATCCCGTGGCTAACTTGTAAACCCAGTGATGGGTGGTGTCGCCCTGCTCCTCGACGAGAATCCCTTCGGCAAAATACATCACATCCAGAAACGCATACGGCTTATCCAGCGTCTCGGAAAACAGCGCCTTACCGGCCGTCAGGTCGTAAATGCTGAAGCCGGGCGTGCCATCCGCGGGGTAAAGCAGAATATAACGGTTACCGTCAGACAGACCCGGCAGCCGGTAGTAAGGGGTGGAGGAGTTTAGAGACAAACCCTTGCCGAGCAGCTCGCTCTTGCCGTCGGGTGTCAGGAGCCAGAGCGCCGGGAGCGAATTGGCCGCATCGCCACCCTGGACACTGACCAGCAGGCGGTTCTGATCCATAGGCTGCACAGCGGTGATCATGACAAGCAGGGGGATGAGTTTCACCGGCAGGCTGTAATTGAACGCAGCTGCATTGCCGGCCGACGGGTATGCCTGCAACGCACAGGGTGCGGCACAGTCGAACTTCGTAGCGAGGATCCAGCTATTGTCGAGGAGCAGAGGAGTGATCGTCTTGTCATTCGCATTCCTCAACGTGACAGGCTGGCCATCCGCACTCCGGCCCGTGCTTTGGGCCCTGTCGTACCAGATCTCCCCGAAACCGTCCGCTGCAAGGTATCTGCTTGATCGAAGAAAGACCGTATCTTTACCGCTTTGCAGGTCGCGGTTATGAACTTCGACCGGCCCCCCGCCGGTCGCATAGCGCAGCGACTGGCCGTCAGCAGAGAAGCGGACGAAATACTGAAATTCCGTCGGGCCAAACACATTGGCGCCCACCAGGCTGGCCTGCCCGGTCTCGCCGTTGATCAGGATGGCCGGCGCGGTGGCGGTCCCGACGGGTGCCATGACGATGTACGCGCCGTGCTGGGCCACGATTTCCCAACCGTTGCCAGGAATGGGCACCTGTACGCTCGGTAGTTGAATGGGCGTGGCGGAATCAGATGTCAGGAGAAAGGCTCTGGGTTTGCCGTTGTTGGCGAAAAAAGCGACCGCCCGATCGTCGCCAACCCGGATGAGCGGTTCGAAGCCTTCGTGCTGAATGCCGGTGAGGTCGAGCATGGAATTGACCTGCCCAGCGGCATTGAAGGCCAGGATTTCATTCTTGCCATCCGAGATCGCCCAGAACCAGCGCGGGGAGGAAGCCGGCGCCGGTGTGGGTGCTTCAGTGGCGGTGGCAGCCATGAGTGGTCCTGCCGGGGCGGTGGCGGCCGCGAGGGTTTGTGTCGATGGCTGGGCGGCAATCGAACCGGGAGTCGAAGTCCCGGAGATGGCCGCCGGCGCGGTCGCAGGGGCGCCACAGGCAGTCAACAGGGTCGTAATCATGAACAGCAAAGTCACACTTCTTCGCATCGAGACTCCTCAGGTTTTGCCCGAATAGCTCTACATCGAACGTGGCAGGAATTGGATAATGTGGAGTAATCAACATTATAATCCTTCATCCGGGGCATTCCTTTCCCCTGTCCATCGTTCTTGGTCTTACAGCCACTGTCTTCTTCGCCTGGCGGCGCTTCTTCTACCGTGATGGCAAGTTGCACGTGGCGAGGCAGCTGTCGTGATGGGTTTGCCCGGCGGTGTAACCTTCCGCCAGCTGGTGCCTGCCGGATCAAATTCCACCTCTTCTGGCGTCGCCGCCTATTGGATGACGCTGAGGGTATCGGCAGTTGTGCCGGTCGACGTCGCATCGTGACGCTGAAGGCCGGGAGGTGCCCAGTTCCTGCCGCTGGCGCGCGACTTCGAGGAGCACGGACG
>JBGOYQ010000078.1:0-6060 GCA_041479735.1 Anaerolineae bacterium
GCGCTCCGGCCCTTCGTAAACATCTTCGTCAACGATAGCGACGTCCGCAGCCTGCAAGGCGAGGCGACCCCGGTCGACGAGGGCGATCGGCTCATGATCATCCCCAGCATCGCCGGGGGCGCCCCGGCCGACCCTCTGCCGTTGCGCCCGGTCGACCATTCGGCGCTGCGCACCAATCAGGCGATCATCATCGGTCTTCTGCTGGCGGCGTTCGTCGCCAACGCCGCCTGGCTGGCGGCGCTGGTCGGGCTTGTGATGTTGATCGGTACCGCCCTCGGGCGTCCAGGGTTTCTCTGGGTCTACCGGGTCTTGCGCTCGGCCCGGCTGGTGCGACCGGATGTGCTCAAGGACAACCCGGAGCCGCACCGGTTCGCGCAGGGGTTCGGCGGTGTCGTGTTGGCGGCAGGCTTGGCGGCGTTCATGGCCGGACAGCCCACCCTCGGTTGGGCATTGACCTGGCTGGTGGTCGCGCTAGCGGCGCTCAATCTGTTCGTCGGGTTCTGCGCCGGCTGCGCGGTCTACTACTGGATGCACCGGATCGGGCTGCGTTGGTTCGTGGCCTCACCGCCGCCGAACACATTCCCCGGGCAGCGTCCTTCGGCGCGGCAATCGTGATCGCGCGCCTGGGGATCGCCATCGGCCTGGTCGCCGCCGGGTGCATGGCGTACCTTCTCGGCAATCGCTTGTGGCTTGCGACGCGGGCACGCCAGGCTCTGGGCCTCGGCGTCTTTGGCTACCAGGCTGGCAAGCCGGCAATCCTGTACTTCACGTCTCCGGGCTGCGTGCCCTGCCTGACTATCCAGCGGCCGGCATTGGCCGGCTTGCTGGCCGCGTTTGGCAGCCGGCTGCAGGTCCTGGAGATCGATGCCAGCGAACACCCACGCGTGGCCGACGCCTGGGGTGTGCTCTCCGTTCCGACCACGTTCATCATCGACGCCCAGGGACGGCCGCGTGGCGTCAACCATGGCGCCACTCGCGCCGACCGGCTGGCAGTCCAGCTAGCCGCGCTTGGCGAGCTACCGGCGATGCCATTGGTCGTCACGGATGCCGCCGCCGAGTAACCCCGCAGGCCTAGGTCGCGAGGAAATCAGTAGAATCCAAGAGCCTGCCCACCGACGGTCCGCCGCCGGCGGCGCGGGCAGGAGCACCTATGTCATCGCACATCTTGGGGGGCGAATCGCACGAGCTCACGCATGAGGAGATCCTGCGCTATTCCCGTCATCTGCTCATGCCCGAGGTCGGCCTCGAGGGCCAGGAGAAGCTCAAGGCTGCTTCGGTCCTGGTCGTGGGGACCGGTGGGCTGGGCTCGCCCGTGGCGCTCTACCTGGCCGCGGCCGGCATCGGCCGCCTCGGCCTGGTTGACTATGACGTCGTAGACTTCTCCAATCTGCAGCGCCAGGTGATCCACGGCACCTCGACGCTCGGCGTTCGGAAGGTGGAGTCCGCCCGTGCCCGCCTGCGTGACCTCAATCCGGACATCCAGGTGGATGTGTACGACGAGCCATTCACCTCGGAGAATGCATTTCGGATCGCCGGGCCTTACGACCTGATCGTCGACGGGACCGACAACTTTCCGACACGCTACCTGGTCAACGACGTGTGCGTTCTGACCGGCAAGGCCAACGTCTACGGATCGATCTTCCGCTTCGAAGGCCAGGTGAGCGTCTTCTGGGCCGAGAAGGGACCCTGCTACCGCTGCCTGTTCCCGGAGCCGCCTCCGCCCGGCCTCGTGCCGTCCTGCGCCGAGGGAGGCGTGTTCGGCGTGCTCCCCGGAACCGTAGGGACCTTGCAGGCGACCGAAGCGCTCAAGCTGATCCTGGGCATTGGCGAGCCGCTGATCGGCAAGCTCCTGCTCTACGATGCGCTGGCCATGTCATTCGAAGAGCTCAAGCTCAAGAAGAACCCTGACTGCCGCATTTGTTCGGACCACCCCGAGATCACCGAGTTGATCGACTACGAGGCCTTCTGCGGCGTGCCTGGCCACGACGTCGAAGAGGGCGCGCTGGCGATGGAGTGGGAGATCGAGCCGGTCGAGCTTTCGGAACGGCTGGCGCGCGGCGAGTCGATTCGCTTGATCGATGTACGCGAGCCGCACGAGGTCCGAATCGCCAGCCTGCCAGGCGAGGAGTTAATCCCGTTGGGCTCGCTGGCCTCGCGGCTGCACGAGCTCGACAGCGCCCAGGAGATGGTCGTCTTCTGCAAGACCGGGAGCCGCTCGGCGCGGGCCGTAGAGCTGCTGGCGGGGGCCGGTTTCCGCAAGATCAAGAACCTGCGCGGCGGGATCAATGCCTGGGCACGCCAGGTCGACCACAGCCTGCCGGTCTACTGAGTTATGCGGGTCATATCGGAATTAGGACGAATCTAGACTATATTGACTCACAAGCAGGTCGGTCATATAGTCTTGTGTACAACTGATCCTTCAAAGGCTGAGAAGAGGACGAGTACACGCCGAGTCGGCGGTTCAGAGAGCGGGGACAGGTGAGAGCCCGCCCGCACGACGGTGTGGAATGGACCTCAGAGCTGCAGGGCGAACGCGAACAGCCAGTAGCCCGCGCCGGAGTTGCCACCGTTATCAAGGCAAAGGGCATCGTGGTCAACAACCACCGTGCCCCAGATGAGTGAAGCTGGCCGACTCCCCGTCGCCTCACCGGCGGGGAGTTGCGATTCTGGAGCCGGCTTAAGCGGGGTGGCACCGCGGGCGTTCGAGCGCTCGTCCCCAGACTGGGACGGGCGTTTTGTATTTCCCGTCCATAGCGGGAGGTGGGCTTAGGACAACGGAGATCGGCAGCATGGGTCGTCGCAGACGTTTGGCATCTCACGCGAGGCATTGGAGGTCATCATGAACGAGCGAACGAAATTCTTGTTGGATGAGAAGGATATTCCCCAGGCTTGGTACAACATCAACCCGGACATGCCCGTTTCACCCGGCCCGGTCCTGCACCCCCAAACGAAGGAGCCGGTCACGCCCGAGTTCCTGTCCGTCCTCTTCCCGATGAAGTTCATCCAGGAGGCCGTGAGCATGGAGCGCTGGATCGAGATCCCCGATCCGGTGCGTGAGATCTATAAACTGTGGCGCCCCACCCCGCTGATCCGCGCCCGACGGCTGGAGAAGGCGCTGGACACGCCCGCCCATATCTACTACAAGTACGAGGGCGCCTCGCCGGTCGGGTCGCACAAGGCCAACACCGCCGTGGCGCAGGCCTTCTACGGGCACCAGGAAGGCATCCGCGGCTTCACCACCGAGACGGGCGCCGGTCAATGGGGCACGGCACTGTCGATGGCGTGCAACTTCTTCTCACTCGAGTGCCATGTTTACATGGTCAAGGTGTCTTACGACCAGAAGCCGTACCGGCGCGTGGTGATGGAAACTTATGGAGGCACCGTCACGCCCAGCCCGTCGGACAAGACCGCCTACGGGCGCAAGGTCCTGAGCGAGGACCCCGACAGCCCCGGCTCGCTCGGCATCGCCATCTCTGAGGCGGTCGAGGCGGCGGCCACATCGGGCGGCCAGTACAAGTACGCGCTGGGCTCGGTGCTCGGCCCCGTCCTGATGCACCAGACGGTCATCGGCCTGGAGACGCTGAAGCAGCTCGAGATGGCCGGCGAGTATCCAGACATCGTCATCGGCTGCGTCGGCGGAGGCAGCAACTTCTCCGGGTTCGCCTTCCCGTTCGTCCACCAGAACCTGACGGCGGGCAAGCGGACCCGCATCGTGGCGGTCGAACCGACGGCTTGCCCGACGTTGACCAAGGGTGTGTACACTTTCGACTATGGCGACACGGCTGAGATAGCGCCGATCGTCAAGATGCACACACTCGGTCATACCTTCGTCCCGCCCGGCATCCACGCCGGCGGCCTGCGCTACCACGGCATGGCGCCGCATGTGTGCGCCCTGTACGACCACGGGGACATCGAGGCGGTCGCTGTCGACCAGGTGCCCACGTTCGCTGCGGCGGTCGAGTTTGCGCGCAGCGAGGGGATCATCCCGGCGCCTGAGTCCGCCCACGCCATCCGGGCCGCCATCGACGAAGCGCTGCTGTCCAAGCGGGATGGCGCCGGCCGCGTGATCTGCTTCAACTTATCCGGTCACGGGCACTTCGACATGGGCGCGTACGACGCCTACCTGCACTCGAAGCTCGAAGACTACGCTTACCCGGAAGACAAGATCCGGGAGGCGATGCGCTTCCTCCCCCAGGTGCCGGCGATGGCCTGAAAGCCGGCTCGGTCTACGGTGCGGGGCACAGGCTGCCCCGCACCGTAGACGCTGACACAACACGCTCCCGGCTTCCCTACCCTACGCTTTTCGGTTAGCATTGGCGGCCTCCGACGCCGGGGGCTCTTCTCCGGCGCAAGGCAAACCCATGACCGATGCTCCCGGGCCGAGCTGCCCAGCCGGGCTGGTCCTCCATGCCCCTCCATCCCCCTGACTGCTTTGTCCGCCACGCCGAGCCGGCAAAGACCCGTCCGCGCGTTGACCAAGAAGTCTCTTCGAACCGCAGGTCGAAGCCTGCCCGCTTCACTCGGCGTTGGGCACGCCGGTTGGCCGTCTCGCTCCTGAGCGTCAGCCTCGTCGGCTGCGCCCGAATCCCAGGAGGCGCTGCCTCCATCCCGGTGGCCCAACAGCCGGCGCCATCGGTGATGCCCGCCCCCTCCGCAACGCCGTTCGCCGCCCGATTCTCGGAACTGACTTTGCAGCCGGGCGCGGCGTCCGATGCCTGGATCGCCAATGGATTGGTGACCAACGATTCTTCGGTGGGAGCCGTCGATCTCAAGCTGCGGCTGTCGTTGCTGGACGCCCAGGGCCAAACGCTGGCCATCCAAGTGATCGCCCCATTGCTGGATCGCCTCGGCCCGGGCGAGACCTCGCCCTTCACGGCGTCTTTTGGCGGCGCCTCACAGGCCGTTCGATTCCGAGCAGAGGTCGCAGCCTCAACGGCGGCGTCGTTCGTGCGTGCTGCCGTCACTGTCCAGGGATTGCAGGCCGTTCCCGACGCGTCCGGCGGCATCTCGGTCATCGGAACGCTGGCCAATGGGGGCAATCGCGCGGCCGCCGTCGCGCAGGTCGCCGTTGGGGCCCGCGCCGCGGGCAAGCTCCTCGCCATCGGCACGCGCGATGCCGGTTTGTCGTACCTTCGCCCCGGAGAATCCGCAGCCTTCCTCGCACACCTTCCCATCGCTATCCCGCCCGCACAACTTACGGCCTGGGTGGACGCGGTCGAGACCTCCACCCCGATCCCCTTGCCGACGGCCATGACTGCCTCGGGCCGGGTGGCCACCACCTCGCAAGGCCTGCCTTTCGCCGTGGGGAGCGTCCGGAACGCCGACCAACAGGCCCGCATCGCCTCACTCATCGTCACGCTCAAGGACAAATCTCGGATAATGGGCTTGGCCAATGTCGAGCTGCCCATTCCGTTAGCGCCAGGAGAGACGACCGTCTTCGCCGTGACCTCCTTCCCCGGCTTGGCCGCCCGCATGGCCTCGGCCCAGGCGAGCCTGGCCGATCTCACTGCCGAAGTCGTCTTCGACCCGGTGGCGTCGGGAGCGGCCGGGGCGGCCGATTCGGTGCCTCTGGATGTCTCGGTCACCTCCTATGAAGCGGTCGGAAGTACCTTGTTCCTCAAGGGGGATGTGACCAATCACCGGTCCACGCCGGTCCAATCACCAACCGTCGCGGCGGCCGTCCGGTCGACCGAAGGCAAGCCGGTGACGGCCGGTTGGCTGACCGTCGCACTAGCCCTGGCCCCCGGCGAGAAGGCAGCTTTCACCCTGCCGATGCCCCTGCCCTCGGGAATCGACCCGGCCATGGCCGAATACGACCTTCAGGCGGCGGGATTTCTCTCCCGTTAGCAGAACTCGTCCTGTGGTCGACCTCGGGACTCTAAATGGGACTGCGACGCCTATCGCCACAGGCAAAATTCCTACCGGATTTGATATAATTGGAGCGCCCCAGGATCTCGGGGCAATTGATTATCTGTGTGTGAGACCTGCGAAATCCGGTCGCCCTTCGCGCGGCCCCACCTCACCCAGAATGAAGGCGCCCAAAGGAGTCTCCATGGAGCC
>JBGOYQ010000079.1:0-6047 GCA_041479735.1 Anaerolineae bacterium
TTCAATTCCGGCATGGCCAAACCCGCCTGACCGTTGAGCCGGGGGCGACTGCCATGATTGGGGGGACATCCGTTCACGAGGCCGAGCTGGTGCCGGACACGGCGCCTGCCCCGACCTTCTTCGACCTTGGCCGGCTCCGCTTCGTCATCGTCCGCCGGGGCGAACGCTTGGGCCTGCGAATGTGGGACCCGGACAACCCGGACCGGCGGAGATTCCCCGGCCGCGTTTGGTTCCCGGTTGACGAGCGTTTCCGCCTGGCCGCTAGATTCATCCCCTTCGACCCGCCCAGGCCCACTCAGGTAGTCAACATCCTCGGTGACATCGAGGCGTCGACCATTGCGGGACGCGCGGTCTTTGAGCTAGAGGGGCGAGAGCTCAGCCTCGAGGCTTCCTCCATCGATGAGGATGGACTGTTCTTCGCCTTTAACGACTCGACCTCGGCGGTCTCAACTTATGCCTCCGGCCGCTATCTCTATGTGCCGGGTGACATCCGCGGCGAGGTCGTCTTGGATTTCAATCGCGCCTACAACCCGCCGTGCGCATTCACGCAATTCGCCACCTGCGAGCTGCCCTCGCCAGGGAACCGCCTCGGCGTCGGGATCGAGGCGGGCGAGCGCTATGACGGGAGTTGGAGGGCCGGGTCGGGCCCCAACTCGCGCCCCGGCTGATGCACGGGCGGGCCGAGGCGGACGACAACGGACTTGTTCCAGACGACGCCTAGGCCGCTAACCGGGCGTCTTCAGTCGATTGTTGCCGGTCGACATCATCTCACCTGAGGTCGCATTGTCTCCTCGTCCGCTCAAACCTATCGACGCAGTGCCTGTGCCGCCGCCTGGGCGCACCAACGCCGAGTGGCTGCACGCCCTGCGGACAAACGGAGCGGAACGCGACGCTGCCCTGGTGGATCTGCGCTACGAGCTGGTTAGGGGGCTTTCTCGCGGGCTGGTTGGCTGGGTCGCAACCGAGGGGCCTGACTTCGGCGCCTTGGCGGAGGATTTCGCCGACGAGGCCATCATGCGCATCCTCGGGCACCTGGACGAGTTCGAAGGGCGGAGCCGGTTCACGACCTGGGCCTACAAGATCGCCATCCGCGTGGCACTAACGGAGCTGCGACGCCGTCGATGGAAGGACGTGTCCTTGGATCGCCTGCTGGAGGGCGAACCGGGTGTGCAGGCGCCGCGACAATTCTCGGACCCTGCGTCCGGGCCGGAAACCAAGGCCGAAAGGGTCGAGTTGCTGCACCGGGTCGAACGACTGATCGCGCAAGAGCTGACGCACAAGCAGGCGACGGCCCTGGTGGCGGTGACCATCCGAGGTATGCCGCTCGAGGAGGTCGCCGGCCGGATGGGGATGAAACGGAACGCACTCTATAAGCTGCTGCACGATGCCCGCCTTCGGTTGCAGAAGGCGCTTGCGCGCGAGGGTTTGACGCCGGCCGAGATCCTGTCGGTCTTCGAGGGCCGGTAAGGATGCACCGGACGAGGTCGTCTTAATGGGTAGGGAGGGAACAGGCATGGCTAGGTTCGCCCAATCGATAAGCCGTCTATTTGGTCGACGGAAGACGGTAGTGCGCATTCGACCGGAGGACGCCGTCAAGGTGGCGGCGCTGATCCAGGCGACATGCGACGATGAGTGCACGTGCGACGACGCCTACCGCGTGTTGGACGAATTCGCCGAGCGCGCCGGTCGCGGCGAAGATGTCAGCGACCTGATGCCGTTCCTCAAGACCCACCTGGAAACCTGTTGCGATTGCCGCGAGGAAGCTGAGGCGCTGATGCGCGCGCTGGGCGCCCATCCCGCGTGACCGGAAACGCCTGCGCTGGTCGGGCCTGGCTGCCGCAGGCACGCATGCTTGTCGTCCCCCACGACTGACACTAGAATCGAAACACACTATCAGGCTTCCGGCCGGTTTGGACGCGGAAGCCACATCACGGATGTCTACGAGGTGGGTGACATGACGATCGCATTGGATGGGTCCGGGCTTTCGGTGGAGCGGCTGGTGAGCGTGGCGCGCAGCGGAGTCGCCGTGGAGATCCCGGCCAAGGCGCTCGACCGGATTCGGGCGTGCCGATCGATGCTGGAGGAGAAGATCGGCGCTGGGGAAATCATGTACGGCGTGAATACCGGGATCGGCGAATTCTCCGAGGTCGTCCTGACCGACGAGCAGGTGCAACAGTTCCAGCGGTACCTGATCTACAACCATGCCGCCGGGATCGGCGGCCCGGCGCCCATCGAGTACGTGCGCGGCGCCATGGCCGGGCGCATCAATGTGATCGCCCACGGCAATTCGGGCTGCCGCCCGGAGATCCCCCTGACTTACGTCGAGATGCTCAACCGAGGCGTGACACCGGTGGTCTGCCAGAAGGGGTCGGTCGGGGCTTCCGGAGACCTGGCGCCGATGTCGCAAATCGCCCTGCTGTTGATGGGCGAGGGCGAGGCCTACTACCAGGGCCAGAGATTGCCGGGAGGCGAGGCGCTGGCGAAGGCCGGCATCCGCCCGCCAGACCTGAAGGCGCGCGATGGACTGGCAGCGATCAACGGCTCCAACTTCCTCACGGCCATGAGCGCCATCCATTTGTACGACATGGACCGCTGGCTTCGTCAGGCGGAGATCGCTTGCGCCATGTCGCTCGAAGCCCTGTTCGCAAACCTCAAGCCATATGACCCCAGACTGCATAAGCTGCGCGGTTTTGCGGGGGCCATACGCAGCGCGGCGGCGATCATGAAGTGCCTCGAGGGCTCGGACTTGCTGACCGGGCGGGCCAAGACGAAGGTGCAAGATGCCTATTCGATGCGCTCCTCGCCTCAAGTCATCGGCGCAGCCCACGACGCATTGGCCTTCGCCCGCACTCAGGTGGAGATCGAGCTCAACGGGGTGGGGGACAACCCTATCTTCCTGCCAGACGCCAGGCTGACACTGACGGGGGCCAACTTCCAGGGTAGCCCGGTCTCGCTTCCGATGGACATGGCCGGGGTGGCCATCACGATGGTGTGCGTTCTGTCGGAGCGCCGGTTGAATCGCCTGACCAACCCGGCGCTAAGCGTCGGCCTACCGGCCTTCCTGACGAAGGGCGCCGGCATGTACTCGGGCATGATGCTGAGCCAGTACACGGCCGACACCCTCATCGTCGAGCAACGCATCCTTTCGGCGCCAGCCAGTATCGGATCGATCCCGGCGGCGGCCGATCAAGAGGATTTCGTATCGATGGGGATGAACACGGCGATCAAGAACGCTCAGATCCTCGACAATGCCTACGGCGTCCTCGGGATCGAGTTCATGGCCGCGGCGCAGGCACTCGACTTCCGCGAGTTCAGGCCGGGGCGCGGGACCGAGGCCGCACGGCAAGTGATCCGCAGACATGTCGCCCACCTGGATGAGGATCGGCCTCTCTATCCGGACCACACACGCATGATGGAGCTGGTGCGTTCGGGGGAGATTCTGGAAGAGGTCGAGGGCCTCGTGGGGTCACTGGCGGCCTGACTGTCTACCAGCGCAATGTGAGGCATAGCGCAAGCGGGTCGCGTGTCTTCGGGCTGCCGGCTATGCGCGCCCTTGGCTCGCCAGCGGCCGGCTGACGGGTGCATTGGCTGACGATGCCACCCTGCAGCCGGCCAGGAGCTCAGCCTCTCAGGAGCGCGACCGCCACCAACAGAACCGCCAGCCCCCATCGATAGTACACAAAGACATCGGTGGAGTGTCGCTGCAGATAGCGCAGCAGGTAGCGGATGCACAGGTATCCGCTGACCGCCGCGGCCAGAAAACCGACAGGGAACAGGAGCAGGTCCGCTCGAACGATCGCGCCCGATTTCATCCCCTGAAAGATCTCCAGGAGGCTCTTCGCGCCCGCCCCGGCGATGATCGGTGCCGAGAGCATGAATGAGAAGCGCGCGGCGGTCTCACGCTCCAGGCCGGCGGCCAACCCGGCCGTGATCGTCGCCCCAGACCGCGAGACACCGGGGAAGACGGCCAGCGCCTGGGAGACGCCGACGACTACGGCGTCCTTGAGAGTCAGGTGCTCCATCTTGCGCGTGTGAGCCGCGATTCGCTCGGCGCCGAACAGAGCCGCGCCCAGCAAAGCAATGATGGCTGCCATGGCAATGATGGCGGCCGCTGCGATGGGTCGACCGGCCGGATGAAACCAGGCTTCGATCCGGCTCTCCGCTAGTACCCCGACGATCCCACCGGGTATGGAGCCGATAACGATCAGCCAGGCCAACCGTCGATCGACGTCGTCACCGATCTTGCGCTCGATCACGCTCCGGACTCCCGCCTTGAAAAGGCGGATCCAATCGACCGCGAAGAAGGCCAGCAGCGCGACCAGCGTCCCGAGATGCAGTGCGATGTCGAATGGTAGGCTCGTCAGCGCCCGGTCAGTCCATCCAAACAGCCAGGGGACGATGATCAGGTGGGCAGAGCTCGAGATGGGGATGAACTCTGTAAGGCCCTGGACGAGGCCAAGGGCGATCGCCTGAAGGGTCAGCATATGCATCCTCCGCCGGTGAAGGGGGACTCGCCGGGTGAGGGCCGAGTGTACCAGATCGTAGGAGGAGGCATGTGTTGATGGCTCGCGGGCCGAGCGACAGCCTACGGTCTCAGACCGGCGCTGATGGGCGAGTTACCCGGTGACAACTCCCGCGCGCGCCTGGCTCACGAGGCTATGGACGGCGGACTGCAAGCCGAATGTAAGCCGGGCGCGGACATGGGAGTGCTAGCATGAGAGGCGGAGGGTTGGAGGCGAGGCCATGGCGTTGGATCAGACGACGGTGACACTTTCCTTGACGGCCAAGGTGGGGGATAATGGGGCGCGCTCCGACCAGGGGGAGCGTCCAATCGGGCGTGGCAAGTGGATGCAGGAGAGGCTTTCGGGCCGAACGGATTCGCCTCGACAGGGCACAACGACCGTCATGCGGACGATTGCGATCGCGAACCACAAGAGCGGTGTCGGGAAGACTGCCAGCACGCATGCCCTGGGCGCTATGTTGGCCGAGCGAGGCCGCCGCGTCTTGCTCGTCGACCTCGATCCGCAGTCGACACTGACCGCGTTTTGCGGGATCGAGAGTGCTGCCGGGGTAAGCATGGCCGAGGTCCTGGGAGGCGCCTTGCCGGGCATCGTGCCTCTATGGGACATCCTCAAAGAGGTCATACCCGGCCTGTACCTCTTCTTGGCGCCGTCCGATCTGGCGCTGGCCGCCACCGAGCTAGGCCTGATCTCGCGGATGGGGCGCGAGGAGGTGTTGCGCAAGGCGCTGGCGACCGTCAGCGGCGATTTCGACCTTGCGCTGATCGATTGCCCTTCCAGCCTCAGCCTGCTTAGCGTCAACGCCCTCACGGCGGCCCAGGCCGTCCTCATCCCGACGCAACCTCACATCCCAGACCTGCGCGCACTGTGGTTCTTCCTGGCTGCGTTGGAGCAGATCCGCCACGAACTCAATCGCAGCATCGAGACGCTGGGCATCCTGGTCACGCAATACGATTGGCGCCTGTCACACCACCGCGCCGCGGTGGAAGCGATGCACGCTGCGCGCCTGCCGGTCCTTCCCGTCGGGCTCGGCCAATCGATGGCGGGCCAGGCCGCGTCCGGCGGGAACGAGCAATCCCTTTCCTATCTGGCGACCAACCGCGAGGCGCAGTCTGAGTTGGCGGATATCGTGGAGCGGTGGCTGGAGTACGAAAGGCCGTTGGCCAAGGCGTAGATCGTCGGCCAAATCGAAGTTCCCGACGTCCCCGAGAGGGGACGGTGTGTTTTCGCCAAATTCCATCTCATCGAGGCTGGCCGGATTCGATTTTGCCTGTTCGGACGACCCGTTCCCCAGCCGAGGTGGGCTATCGCTTGAGGGTTCATCTCCAAGCCGAATCACGCCAAGGCCGAAAAGACCTGGACCGGCAAGCTTTTGAGGGTGCCCCTCGCCCAGCGGGGGCGTTCAGGGGGGTGCTCCCGGCCAGGGTCTAGGAAGAATGGGATTGTTGCGCAGCGCGGCGGCATCGGTGTACACTAGGCCTGTCAGGTTGTGCCCGACCGAGGTGCGTGATGGCCGGCGTCCAAAAA
>JBGOYQ010000080.1:0-5969 GCA_041479735.1 Anaerolineae bacterium
GGGGTTTTCGCCGCGGGCGAGGCTGAGGCGCCGCGGCGCGATCCACACCAACTGATCTACTTCTCGCATCCGTCTAAGGGCCTCGAGACGGCGCGGGAAGTGCTCGCAATCCTGCGCCGCGCCGATCCGCGATTCCATCTGGAGGTAGCCGGGGGAGCGCGGCTGTGGGGTGGGAGCGAAGAGGCCGCCGCCCCGCTGGAAGGTGTTGGCGATCATGGGCTGCTCAGTCAGCGCCGGCTGAGTTCGCTGCTGCTTGGCTCGACCTACTCGCTCCAGCTCCAGGATCGCGAGGAGCCCGGCGCGCTGGCCATCCCGGAAGCCCGGCGGGCCGGTTGTGTCCTTCTGGCCAGCCCAGTCGGCTGCTATCCTGAACAGGTCGACGACGGTGTCGACGGCATCCTGATCCCCGGTGATCATCGTAAGCCCGAGGTGCGCAATGCAGCGGCAGAGAAGATCCTCTGGCTAGAGGCACACCCGGAGGAGCGGCAGTCGCTGGCGTCGCGCGCACGCCGCGGCGCTCTGGACACGGACACGCTGGCCGCCGCGTGGACGCAGCATTGGGGTGTGCTGCTCGGGCTTGAGGCTGCGCCGACCGTCGCATGCGCCGAGTGCGATGGTCAAGCGCTGCGCCTGGCCGATGGCGACCACTGCCGGGAGTGCGGGCGCTTCTCGCCGCGTCGGCAAGATGGGGAGAGCCCATGAGCCTGCGCGCGCTGATTGCCGGCTACTATGGCGCCGGCAATGCGGGCGATGAGGTCATACTTGAGGCGCTGGTGGCCGGGCTGCGGCGGATGGAGCCGGCGGCCGAAGGCTGTATCCTCTCCTTCGATCCCGAAGCCACGCACGGTGCTCATAACGTCGAGGCGATCGGCTGGGACGATCTCCAGGCGCTGCAGGAAGCGGTTCGCTGGTCGACGCTCGTCATCGTCGGCGGCGGCGGGTTATGGCAGGACTACTGGGGATTCGACCCCCTCGGCTTCCTCAGCGGGCGTCCAGGCGGCATCGCCGGCTACGGCACGCCAATCTTGTTGGCGCACCTGCTGGGAAAGCCGAGCGTCATGCTCGGCGCCGGCGTTGGCCCGCTGATCGAGGCGGCCAGCCGTGACGCCGTGCGCGACCTGGCGCAGCTGGCCGCCTTCGTCTCTGCGCGAGACGGCGCCTCACGCAACCTGCTCATTGAGTGCGGCGTTCCTCCCGACCGCGTTCACCTGGGGGCGGACCTGGCGTTCCTGGCCGTTCTCCTTCCATCTCATTCTGTATCGCTCGGCCCTCGCAGGAATCCGGTTCTTGGCGTCTCGCTTCGGCCCTGGAATCTGGCGAGCACCGCATGGGAGGGCGAAGTGATCCGGGCGCTCGAGTCATGGCAAGCCCACACGGAGGGTTCGGTCTTGCTCGTGCCGCTTCAGGAGAGCTCGATTCCGGTGGAGGATGACCGGACTCTGGCGGAGCGGGTGGCGCGTGCGCTGCCTGAAACGTGCGGCGCTCGCGTGGCCCCCGCCGGCCTGGCTGCACGTGAGCGGCTTGGCTTACTCGCCTCGGCGGACATAGTGCTGGGGATGCGCTACCATGCCCTAGTGGCGGCGCTGCAGGCCGGTGTGCCTTGCGTCGGGCTGGCCTACGACCCGAAGGTGCCCAGCTTGATGGACGAGGCTTCCGCCGGCAACCTCGTGTTGTCGCTCGAAGACCTGGAGGCGAGTGTGCTCGTCGAACGGCTGCTACAAGCCACGAAGCGTCCTCCTGCAGACCGCACGACGATTGAGAGGTTGCGGACCCGGGCAGAGGAAAGCCTGCGCGCCGCTGTGGCACATCCGGGAGCTGACGCGGTCGCCCCACCTCCCGCCTTGCTGCGGGACCTTGTGCTCGGGCAGGCCCGCTCGTTGACGGCACTCGAGCGCGCCCTGCAGGCGCGCCTCGCCCCGCACGCGCATTCTGGCAGGCGAGACGAGGACGCCTTGGAGCATATAGCGGCGGCCGAGGTTTCCCTTCTGCGGCAGAAGGAACGGGCCGCGGCGGCGGAGGGGAGGCTTGCTGGTCTGGAGGTTCAAAGCCGGGCGGTCGCCGCCGACCTACAAGCGCAGATTGAAATCGAGCGCGGCCGTTCCGCGGAGGCACATCGTCAGCTGGCTGCATTGCGCTCAACGGCTGGCGTGCGTCTTCTCGACCGCTACTGGCAATGGCTTCGACGGTCGGCACCCGAAGGCAGCACGCGCAGGCGGGTCTATTCGAGGGTGCGAGGCCTTTTCCGAGGGACTGTGGCAGGAGAACTTTGGCGGCCAGGTAGCCATCGAGGCAAGAATGCCGCCCGGTGGACAGCCGGGCGAACCACGCCCACTCCTGCGGACGAGGAGTGGCTGACCGCGCTGTCGGCCTTCACTCGAGACCCGCAAGAGCGGGCAGGCACGCTCGTCTTGCTCGCACCGACGCGCTACGAAGCCAACGAGGGGCAGCGGTCGTATCACTTCGCCAACGAGTTCGCTCGCCTGGGATGGCGCGTTGTCTTTGGCTATTGGCGCTGGGGGCTAGATGGTGGCCATCCTGGTGCCAGTCCGCAGCGAGTGTTCGAGATCCCCTTGGATGTGCTGCTTGTGGATGTCGATCGCGCTCTCGATTTCCCTAGGCAAGAGCCCTCTCTGCTTCTCATCGAATTCCCATACCCGGGGTTCTTCCGCGTGCTCGCCGCCGCCAATGCCCGAGGTATGGTCACACTGTATGACATGGTCGATGACTGGAAGGCGTTCGCCCATTTGGGACAGGCGCCGTGGTACGACGAGAGGTTCGAGCGGAGCCTGGGGACGGCGACCGACGTGATCACCGCAGTCAGTCCCACCCTGGCACGGATCGCGGAGGACCGCTGCGGTCGCATTGCGGGGCTGATACCTAATGCCTCCGGACCCGGCCTTGGTGAGGCGCCCCTGCCCGTTGGACCGAAGAAGAGCGGGATCACCGTTGGCTATTTCGGCCATCTCACCGAAGCCTGGTTCGACTGGGATGTGGTGCTGCAAGCTGCCTCCCGGAGACCGGACTGGCAGATCGAATTAATCGGCTACGGCGGGGACTGGAGGACGGCGAGGTTGCCCCCAAATGTGCACTATCTTGGCAAGGTTCCCAGGGTAAGCCTGGCAACGTTCACCGCGGGCTGGGATGTGGCCATCATCCCGTTTAGGGCAGGGGACGCGGCGGGGGGCGCGGATCCGATCAAAGCCTACGAGTACTTGTCCCTTGGATTGCCGTTGGTTGTCACCGGGGTGGAGCCTCCTCTTGGCGCAGGGGGGCTGGTCCGGAAAGCACGCGGCGCTGACGAATTCGTCCAGGCCATCGAATCCGCCGCAACGACACGCTGGACGGGTGTGGCAGATCGGCTGGCGTACGCCGCGGCGACCACATGGGAGCGTCGTGTGCAGCAGCTTCGGACCTACCTGGAGGCATCCGAGTCCGGCGCTCCCCTGAAGCGAGAGCTCTTCCAGGCCACACGTTGAACGTCCTCTTCGTGTACCGATACCTGACGCTGGGCGGGGTGGAGGTCGTGCTCCGCACACGGCTTGCCGGACTCGAGCAGCAGGGTATCTGTCCGGGAGTGTGGTTCCTCTCGGATGGCCCGGGCCGCGCCTTGTTCGCAGCGGGTGACGCCCGCGTGCGCATAGGCGGTCCGGACGAGTTCGCCTCGCATTGGGCGTCGAAGCCGGCGGACATCCTATCGGTGATCGACACACCCGAGGTGTTGGAGGTACCGTCGGTCGCAGCCAGCGCGCCGTGCGTTGTCCTGGAGGTGCACACTCCCTACGCCGAGAATCGGACGTACCTGAATTCGGGAGGGTGTCAGATGGCCAGGGCCGTCATTGTGCCGTCGCGCCATCAGGCAGACGTGGTGAGGCGCGAGATGCGGTCGGCACCTCCGATCTATGTCGTCCCGAACCCAATTGACGGAACATTCCTCAAACCGCTAACCGCAGAATACGAATCGCCGGGCCGTCCCATCGTCGCCTGGATCGGGCGCCTTGACAACCTCAAGGACTGGAGAGGCTTTATTCAACTCGCCCGCCGGGTGCTGCACGAGGTGGACGACGTCGTGTTCTGGGTCATCGGTCGTGGAACAATGGATCAGGAGGACGATTTCTACCTTGCAAGCCGGGCCTCGGGTGTCTTGGATCGATTGCGGTGGCTTCGCGGCGTCGCGCAGGACCATATGCCGAGATTACTGGATATGGTGCGTCGATCGGGCGGGGTGGTGGTATCCACCAGCCGGGGCGAGTCCTTCGGCCTGGCCGTGGCAGAGGCGATGGCGCGCGGCTGCGCGGTCGTGGTGCCTCGTTTGGGGCCTTTCCCCGAATACATCGAAGATCATGTGACAGGGTTGCTCTATCGTGCCGGAGGTCCAAAGGATGGGGGGGCAAAGACCATCGAGCTCCTTCGTAACCGTTCTCTTCGGGAAAGCTGCGGGCAACAGGCTCACAACCACATACTCCAAATGCACTCGCCTGAGGCCTCTTGCCAGGCGCTGGCCAGGGTCCTAAAGACTATCTCGGGGAGCGGCGACGCCCAGCGCCGACTGCCACCAACGGGCTAGTCTGACGGGCCGCCGAGGGCGTTACAATAACGTGAGCCGCGAGGCACGGCTCGTGCAACAGGCTCACGGTCCGACAAGGCAGTTCATGCGTAGTCATTCACCTTGGTCCCGTCTGGCACGGCTGCTCCTCGTCCTCGGGGTTCTCATGTCGGTCCCCGCGTTCGGAGGCCAGGCGGCCGCAGGCGCGGCGCTGCCTTCGGCTGCGCTCGTCCGGCAAGCCGCGCTGCAGTTGCTGATCGCCCGCGCTCAGCAACAAGGGCCGCTGCGGGTCATCATTCGACTGAACACGGCCTACCTACCCGAGCCCAAGCTCCCTGGCAAGACCTCTCGCACCCAGCAGCGACAACGCATCTCCGACGCCCAGGATCGGCTGCTCGCGCTCTTGCCGCTTGACGCTCGCGCCAGGGCCCGCAAGATGGCCACCATTCCGATCGTCGCCATGGAGCTCGACGCCGCTGAGCTCTCGGCCATGGGCGGCAACGCCGAGGTCGCCACGATCCAGGCAGACGTCCCGGTCCCGCCGACGCTGCCGGAAAGCGTCCCACTCATCGGCGGAACGGCTGCCTGGGCGGCGGGCTTTTCAGGTAGCGGCCAATCGGTGGCCATCCTCGACACGGGCGTCGACTCAACCCACACCTTCATGGCTGCCAAGATCATCGCCGAGGCGTGCTTCTCGACAACCGGCACCAGCTCGACGACACTGTGCCCGAACGGGCTGGACCAGCAGGTTGGCTCCGGCGCAGGGATCAATTGCACAGGTATTGCGGCGTGCGCGCACGGTACCCACGTGGCCGGCATCGCCGCCGGCCGCAACGGGTCGTTCGGTGGCAAGACGTTCTCCGGCGTGGCTAAGGATGCCACGCTGATCCCGATTCAGGTGTTCTCGCGCTTCAACAGCTCCACTTATTGCGGCGGCACGGTCCCGTGCGTCCTGTCGTGGACATCGGACCAGATCGCGGCTCTGGACTGGCTGAACACACAGCGGCTGACGATGACCATTGCCTCCGCGAACCTCAGCCTTGGGGGAGGCACGTACACCAGCCAGGCCGCCTGCGACGCAGACAACGCTGCTCAGAAGCTGGCCATCGATACGCTGCGCGCCGCCGGCATCGCCACCGTCATCGCCGCCGGAAATGGATCCTCGACCAATTCGATCTCGGCGCCGGGCTGCATCTCCTCGGCCATCAGTGTCGGCTCGACGACCAAGTCTGACGTGGTTTCAAGTTTCTCCAATGTCGCCCCCTTTCTGAGTGTCTTCGCGCCGGGGAGCTCGATCCTCTCGTCTGTCCCCGGAGGTACCTACGAAAGCTGGGACGGGACGTCGATGGCCGCGCCGCACGTCGCCGGGGCGTGGGCAATTCTCAAGTCGAAGGCGCCCGGCGCCAGCGTCGACGCGATTCTCACC
>JBGOYQ010000081.1:0-5953 GCA_041479735.1 Anaerolineae bacterium
TACAGGGAAACCCTTCTCTTCCCCTCGCGTGGATGGTTCGGACGAGCCGCCGCCGTACAAATCAAACAAGCTCGAGCCCGCTTGGGAGGATGAGCAGGTGGATACTGTCGCCCATCAGAAACCCGTGGTTCACCGAAGTTGGAAGCGACCTCGCCCGGTAATCGACCATGGCGAGGGCATCTATCTGTATGACCAGGACGGCAAGCGCTACATCGACGGTTCGTCCGGCACCTCCGTGGTCGTCAACTATGGGCACGGCGTTCAGAGCATCGTCGAGGCCATGTATGAGCAGGGTAAGCGTGTGGCCTTCGCCGCTCCGCACGTCTTCACCAATGAGCCTATGCTCGCCGTCGGAGAACGGATTGCAGACCATGCCCCGGGATCCCTAAGGAACAACTGCCGCACCTGGTTCTCCTGCACCGGCACCGATGCCGTGGACGACGCCGTGCGCCTCGCCCGGCAATATTGGGTGTCGGTCGGACAGGCCACGAAGTACGTAGTTATTTCACGCTGGCAAAGCTTCCATGGAAATCAGCTGGGGGTGGCCGGCATCGCCGGGCATACGGAGCGCCGACGCTTGTTCTACCCGATGTTTCTCAACTCCCCTCACATTCCACCGGCTTACTGCTACCGATGTCCCTTTGGCGATTCACAACCAGATTGTGGGCTGAAGTGTGCCCACGCGTTGGAGACGATGGTCAATCAGATCGGCGAGGAGAACGTCGCCGCGTTCATCGCCGAGCCGGTCGTCGGGGCGGCCTTAGGGGCGGTCCCGGCACCGGATGGCTACTTCGACGTCATTCGCGAGATCTGCGATCGGAGAGGGATTCTGTTGGTCGTGGACGAGGTGATGACCGCATGGGGCCGGACGGGGGATTGGTTCGCCATGGATCACTACGGCGTAACCCCCGACATCATTGCCACCTCCAAGGGCCTGACCGGAGGATACTCGCCGGTGGCGGCGACGATCGCCAAGGAGTCCATCTGGAACGCAATCGAGGCCAGCGGCAACCCCTTCTTTGCGGGGCATACATTGAGTGAGAACCCCGTTGCGTTCGCCGCGGCCATGGCTTCGTTGGACTTCCTCGAAGGCAACGACCTTATCGGGAACTCGAAGCGAGTGGGTGCTTATCTGCTGGAGCGCCTGCAGGAGCTCCTCGAGTATGACATTGTCGGGGAGGCTCGAGGCCGTGGGCTGATGTGCGCCTTGGAGTTGGTCAAAGACCAGACGACTCGTGAGCCATTCCCGGCCTCAATGAAGGTATCACAGCTATTCCACGGCGAGACCCTGGAACGCGGTTTGATCCTGTTCCCTTGTACTGGCTGTGTGGAGGGTGTGGCCGGGGACATGACGCTCGTCACCCCGCCATTGGTCACAACTCGCGACCAGGTCGACGAGATCATCGCCGTCATGAAGGATGCGCTTGGAGCGACCGTGGAACTCGCCCGAAGGTAGGTCGGCTCCCATTGGCGCACCCCCACGGCCGGGGTTCGTATACGCATATCTCGAAAGGCCAGCTTGCCCGGTTGGGTCACGGTCCGCGAGATTCGATCTCGAATTGAGGGGCACTTGCGCTCGAGGGCGCCTCGAGCGAGCACCAAGCCCTGGTTAAGGTTTGACTGAGATCACGAACCGCGCTCATACATTGTGAAGGCCTTCGGCACGTCTAAGGGAACGACCCCTTGTCGCATACGATGACGATTCACGAGCGCGTTGATACGATCCTCTCCGGTCAAACCCCGGATCGCCTGCCATTTATCGATCGTTTGGAAGTCTGGTACCGCAGCCTGGATCGCGCTGGACAGTTGCCCGTCGAATTCGAGAAGAAATCGTTGACCGAAATCCATCAGGCGGTTGGGATGGGCCAAGAGCGGTTTGTTGTTCCCTACGCCCTCAAGCTGCGAGGGGTCGATGTGATCTCTACCTTCAATGGACAGTCGTCCTACCACCAGTCCGAGCCCACGATCGAGAACTTCCCGGGGATGTGGGATCTCGTCGACTACAACCGCGCGGGTACCACCGTCACGGAATTGATTACACCTGTCGGCCGGCTGTGGGTCCAGCAAGAACTGGTGGAGGAGAACCTGGCGACGGGCACGGAGCCTTACCTGCGGGAACACCTCATCAAGCGCGACGAAGACTACGAGACGGTCGAGTACATCATCGAACACTGCGAGTTCGTCCCGTTATTCGACAAAGTCATCCAGGAGGAGGAAAGGCTGGGCGGGATTGGCTTTGTCGTCCCTATGCCGCACAGGATTCCGTTTCAACAAGTCCTGCTCGAGTACCTCGGCGAAACACGCCTGTTCTACGAACTGCACGACAATCGGCGCGCGGTTGGGAAGCTCCTTCGCCTCCTGGACGAGCAGCTCACCGATTTCTTGGCCCGTCTGGCCGCGCTGCCTGCCAGGTATGTCGAGTTCCCTGACAATCTACATGGCCTGATGACTAACCCTAAGCTCTTTACCGAATTCTGCTTGCCCTGTTATCAACGCTACTCGGAGATCCTCCACGGCCAAGGCAAGAAAGTCGGCAGCCATACGGATGGCAACGTCAAGCCCCTGCTCGCGCTCCTCAAAGAATCCGGCCTGGACGTGTGCGAATCCTTCTCGCCTGTTCCGCTCACGCCTTGTGCTTTCGAGGAAGCCTGGCAGGCTTGGCGCGGCGGGCCGATCATCTGGGGCGGGATACCCTCCCCGGTCCTCGAAGCGCGCACAAGCGAGGCCGACTTCAGGGAGTACGTCGACCGGCTCCTCGAGACAGTCGGGCCTGGACCGATCATCCTTGGTGTGGGTGACATGGTCATGGGACACAACTCGATCGAGCGCGTCCGTTGGATCGCAGAGCGGGTGGAGGATCACCGGCTATGACGCTACAGCCCAAGGCCCCGCAGGATGGTTCCAGGGAGTCGAGCGGCGTCCGGCCCATGGGGCGGGACGATGCTGGCTCACAGGTGAGTGGGCCCAGGCGGGACGAAGACTGATCCGGCCTGATCTTCGTCGATCCCGTGGAGACCCGATCCGGGCAAGACGGGGAGTTGGAATTGGCCTCCAATACGTGGGCCAGCCACCTGCCGGGGCCCCGGATCTGACATCTTGACGCTGGAGGGAAGGGTTAGCTAGAACATGGGGAACATCGGTTTGGCGCAGACTCCGTGGGGTGCATGGGCGGCTTCGACCTTACCGGCATCATCTCGACTGAGACGGTCTTGGAAGCAGGTTGTTGACGGGGGGCCGAGCCTATGCTATCATCTTTCCGCAAACGTTTACATGCCAGAACGGTCATGTAGGGTGGGTTGCGGTGACCCACACTGGCGTTTAGCTCCAACTCTCGAGCGTTGTCTCCCGGGTTTCGTCGGGACCTCGGCGGCCCGGCCGACAAGGAGCGGCATGCCGTCTCGCGGCGCGCGACTGATCCTTGCCCTCTCTCCCGGCCTCTGGGAGACTTGCGCGCGACGGCCCAGTCCCGATGACGCGCAGCTAGAGCAATCTCGCATCCCCGATAGCCCTCTTCCCTGCAACCCGGATCTTGAACTGGTCCGTATTCTGAACGTGCGTTGCGGGTTTGAGGCTTGAGATGAACGCCGTCGCCCTCGATCGACTGGCGCAGCACCTCCGATCCCAAGGATTGAAAGCAGCCTTGCTCTCTAGCCCTGCCACGATCGCCTGGCTGACGGGATATGCTCCTCCTATCCAAAGCGGTCCAAGTCCGTTCGAGGCCGGCCCTGCGCTTGGCTGGTGGGAGGACAACCGACTGACACTGGTCGCCTCGAACTTGGAGAGCGGGGCGGCCAAGGCGAGCGGGCTGCGGGTCATTGAGTACGTCGGTTATACGATCGATGAACCCCTGGCGCCCACCCACAATATGGCCCGTGGACTGGGGGAGCTCCTCAAGGGTCGGGGCACGTTCCGCGGCAAGGTCGGCGTTGAGCTGGCCACCCTGTCAGCTGAGCTTCTGACTCGATTAGGGGAGCTGCTGCCACAGGCCGGGCTGTACTCCCTCGATGGGCCTCTCGACGGGCTGCGCGCCGTCAAGTCGCCCACCGAGATCGACAGAATCCGGGCCGTCGTCCGCGTGTGCGATCAAGCACAGGTCTACATGCGCGATCACCTTCACGAGGGCAAAAGTGAAATTGAGCTGTGGGGTGAGCTCAAAGGGCATCTGGAGGTTGAGATCGGGGCGCGATTGGCGGTCCTCGTCGATCTTGTCGCTGGGATGCGGACGGCTGAGATTGGCGGATCGCCCGGAGGCTACCGTTTTCGCCCGGGCGATCCGGTGATGCTTGATTTCGTGCCCCGGTTGGACGGTTACTGGGGTGACAATACCGACACCCGATTCGTCGGGCGGCCGAAGCCGGAGTTGGAGAAGGTCCGAGGCGCAGTCCGTGAGGCGCTGCACCGCGGGGTTGCTGCCGTCCGGCCAGGGTTGGCCGCCCGTGATCTCGATCGACTGATGCGGACGGCCATCGCCGAGGCTGGCTACCCAGTGTATCCACATCACTCGGGCCATGGCGTCGGGGTCACCTATCACGAGGAGCCGCGCATCGTGCCCTACAACGATCTCCCGCTTGAGCCGGGGATGGTCATTGCGCTCGAGCCGGGCGTCTACCTGCCGGATGTGGGTGGGGTGCGGTTGGAAGATGTAGTCCTCGTGACGGCGGACGGTTGTGAAGTCCTGACGCATCATCTGACCTCGGATTGATCCGGGGACGAACATCCAGGAGGAGAACGCAAGAAAGGAGGAGATTGCAGTCAAGCGTATGGCGAGAACTGCCGGCGGACGGGGGACCGGCCAGAGATGATCTGCTTTCTAATAATCTTCGTCAAGGACCAGGGAGGATATGATGACCAAGTCACGAGGCAGGAATGTTTCGCGACGCGAGTTCGTCAAGCTGACAGGGGCGGGGCTCGCCGCGGCCGGCTTGGGTCCTCTGCTGCAGGCCTGCGCTCCGTCGGCAACGCCGACTCCGACCACCGCTGCTGCAACCGCCGGACCAGTCGCCACCGAGGCCCCCACCGCCGCTCCGACCACCGTCCCACCTCAGACTCTCAACGAGTGGTGGTGGGGCGAGCAGGAAGCGCCCGGCCTCGAGAAGTGGATGACTGAGACCGTCGCCGCTTTCAAGAAGGATACCGGCCACACCATCAGTGCGACCCTCCAGGACACCGCCGTTGTCATCTCCGAGTTCCAAACGGCGTCGGCCGCCAACAACGCTCCCGACATCCAGTTCTTCTGGAACGGGATGTACCACATGGAGAGCGCTTGGCTCGGCTACATGGAGCCTCTGGATGGGCTGATCCCGGCCGATGTCCTTAAGGCCACCAACCCCACCAGCATGTCCGTCTACCAGGGCAAGACATACCGCACCGGTTGGTATGAGGTGGGTCTCCTCTGGCTGTATAACAAGGACATGTTCGACAAGGCCGGCTGGAACGCCGACCAGCCTCCGGCGACATGGGACGAGCTCATGAGCCTGGGCGACAAGCTCAAGTCGAAGAACTTCACCCCTATCGTCCTCGGTCTGAAGGATGGCTACATCGGCGAATGGTGGATGGGCCATGGTTTAGGGCAGAACCTTGACTCGGCCGGGGATGCCATCAACCTGTTCAACGGCAAGCTCGATTGGCGCGAACCCAAGTACTACGAACATTGGAAGAGGCTTGGAGATCTCTGGAAGGCGAAGTTCATCAACGACGACGCCATGTCGATCGAGCTGTACCCCGGCATCGACCTATGGGGCAATGGCAAGGGCGCGATGACGGCAGTCGTGGTGCCCCTGGTTGGTTCCCAGGAAGCCAAGCTGGGGACAGCCAAGACCGGGCTGATGACCTTCCCGGTCTTCGGCACCGGCAAGATGGCCGGCAAGCCGATTCGGGACTGCCAGGGCTTCGGCATCTCCTCGCAGAGCAAGCACAAGGAAGTGGCGGCGCAGTTCCTGCAGTACATGCACAA
>JBGOYQ010000082.1:0-5929 GCA_041479735.1 Anaerolineae bacterium
CAGTCGGGCGCCCTCGGCACCGCCATCCTCGACTGGGCCCAGGCCGGACGGCTCGGGCTGAGCAAATTCGTCTCCTTGGGCAACAAAGCCGACGTCAGCGAGATCGACCTGCTCCAGGCGTGGGCGGATGATCCGTCCTCCAACGTGATCCTGTGCTACATCGAGGGCTTGCCCGACGGGCAGGAGTTCATTCGAGTCGCGCGCGAGGTGGTCAAGAAGAAGCCGGTCGTGGCCATCAAATCGGGTGTGACCTCGGCGGGAGCGCGTGCCGTCAGCTCCCACACCGGCTCGCTGGCCGGCTCGGAACAGGCGTACCAGGCGGCATTTCGCCAGGCCGGCGTCCTGCGAGCCGGCTCGCTCGAGGACCTGTTCGACTTCGCCCGCGGCTTCGGCTACCTCAAGCGGCTGCATGGCGACCGGGTCGCGATCGTGACCAACGCCGGCGGCCCCGGCATCCTGGCGACCGACGCGCTGGAGCGGGCCGGCTTGAGCCTGGCCCGGCTGGAGGTCGAGCGCATCCAGGCGCTGAAAAGGGACTTGCCGGAGGCGGCCAGCGCCGCCAACCCGGTCGACGTGCTGGGCGACGCCCGCGCCGACCGCTACCGATTCGCCGTGGAGCAGGTGACGGCCGATCCCAACGTCGACGCCGTCATCGTCATCCTGACGCCTCAGGCGATGACCGAGATCGAAGACACCGCCCAGGTGGTGGTGGACGCCGCCCGCAAGGCGGCCATCCCGGTGCTGGCGTGTTTCATGGGCGAGGCACGGGTCGAACCCGGCACGCGGATCTTGCAGCAGGCCGGCGTCCCCAACTTCCCCTTCCCCGAGCGCGCCGCGATGGTCCTCAAGGCGATGAGCACCTATCGCCAATACCAGGGTGAGCCACTTCCGGAGTACGAGGCCTTTGATGTCGACCGGCAGGCCGTACGCCAGGCGCTCGACCACGCCCGAGACGAGGGTCGAGTGACGATCGGTGACACGGAAGCCCGCGGCATCCTGCAAGCCTACGGCCTGCCGATGCCGGCATCCGACCTGGCCGAAACCGCCGATCAGGCGGTTGAGATCGCGGCCAAGATGGGCTACCCTGTCGTGCTCAAGGTCGCCTCGCCGGACATTCTGCACAAGACCGACGTCGGCGGCGTGCGCGTCGGGGTCGAGAGCGCCGCCGACGTGCGCGACGCGTTCGACTTGATCACCTACCGGGCCCAGCGCTACCTGCCGGAGGCCCGGTTGTGGGGTTGTCTGGTGCAGAAGATGGTGCCGCAGGGCATCGAGGTTCTGATCGGGATGAACCGCGATCCGCAGTTCGGCCCCTTGTTGACCTTCGGCCTAGGCGGCATCTTCGTCGAGACGCTCAAGGACGTCTCCTTCCGGATCGCGCCCATCTCGCGACGGGAGGCGGAAGCCTTGCTGGATGAGATACGAGCCCGCGCGGTGCTCGACGGGGTACGCGGCAAGCCGCCGGTCGACAAGCCAGCCTTGATCGAGGCGCTTCTGCGCATTTCGCAACTGGTAGTCGATTTTCCCGAAATCGCCGAGATGGACATCAACCCCTTCATCATCTATGAACAGGGCCGGGGCGGCATGGCGATCGACATGCGCCTCGTGCTCAAGCCGAGTGACGCGAAGCCGGCCCGATCGGACTAGGACGCGCCAGGGAGAATGGAATGAAATCGCTATATGTCACCTCGGTTGAGCCGCACTCGGGCAAGACGGCGCTGTGCCTGGCCCTGGGCAAGCAATTCCAGGCCGACGGCTACAAGGTGGGTTTTCTCAAGCCGTTGAGCACGCAGCCCTGGCGGGGGCCCGACGGGACTCTGGCCGACGAGGACGCTGCCTTCGTGCGCACGGCTTTGTCTCTGGCCGCCAAGCCCGCCGACCTGGCACCGGTCATCGTCACCGCCTCATCCTTGCGCGAGCGACTGAAGGGCATGGGCGAGGGCGACTTGCAGGGCAAGATCAAGCGCGCGGCACAGGAGGCAGGCAAGGGTAAGGACATTCTGCTCTTGGAGGGCGGCGCCAGCCTGCGCGAGGGCTACGCCATGGGCCTGTCCAACCTGGACCTGGCCCACACGTTGGGCGCGCCGGCCCTGGTACTCGTGCGCTATCGAGGCGAGATGAACCTGCTCGACGACGCGTTGACCGCACGCTTCCGTCTGGCCGACCAGCTCCTGGGCGTGATCTTGAACCACATCCCGGAGGAGGCCCTTTCCTTTGTCGAGGAGTATGCCCGGCCGTATCTCGAGAGTCAGGGCATTCATGTCCTGGGCAGCATGCCCAAGGTGCCGCGCCTGTCGGCGCTGAGTGTGGCCGAAATCATCGGCTTGCTCAAGGCGGAGGTGTTGACCAAAGACGTCAACCCGCACGCGCTGGTGGAGATGTTCACCGTCGGCGCCATGACCGCCGACGCGGCCCTGTCCAGCTTCCGACGCCACCCGAACAAGGCGGTCATCACCGGTGGGGACCGCAACGACATCCTGCTGGCGGCGCTCGAGACCTCGACCGTCGTGCTGATCCTTTCCGGCAATCTGCGGCCGAGCCCATTGATCATCCAGCAAGCTGAATCCCTGCACGTCCCCATCCTGCTCGTCAAGGGCAGCACAATGGAGACGGTCAACGCCATCGAGCGGGCCTACGGCAAGACCCGCCTGGGAGAGCCGGAGAAGCTGGACACCTTCATGCAACTCCTGGCCGAGAACGTCGACGTCAAGGCCATCTACACCGCCCTCGGCTTGCGCTGATCCCCTCGCCTGAGAAGGCGGTGCTCATGTGCCGCCGGCTCATCGCCGGCGGCGTTTCGTTACCCCCTCCCTAGCCCCCTTGAAAGGGTCGCAGGTCCTCGTAGCGAAGCGGAGGGGAGGGAGGAAGGAAGGGCGGGGGTATGATTGTGCTCATCACTGATCCTATCGGGTCGGGGCCGTGCAGCGCGGCCGGCCCGCGGAGTGTGCAATGCCACAGGATCCATTCCGAGCCATCGGCTCATTGAAGACCCGAAACGGCCAAGTCCTCATTCACCGGCTGCGGTCACTCGAGCAGGCCGGCCTGACGAAGCTCGCCTCCTTGCCATACTCGATCCGCGTATTGCTGGAAGCGGTGCTACGCCAGGTCGACGGCCGGGCCATCACCGAGGCCGACGTCCGCGCCCTGGCTGGCTGGCGACCGCACATGCCGGAGGCGCCGGATGTCCCGTTCCGGCCGGCGCGGGTCCTCATGCAGGACTTCACCGGCGTGCCGGCCCTGGTCGACCTGGCGGCGATGCGCGATGCACTCGCCCGCCTGGGCGGCGACCCCGGGATGATCAACCCGCGCGTCCCGGTCGATCTGGTCATCGATCATTCGGTTCAGGTCGATTTCTTCGCCTCGCCCGAAGCCTTGCGCCGCAATGCCGAGATGGAGTTCCAGCGCAACCGCGAGCGCTACACCTTCCTGCGCTGGGGCCAGCAGTCGTTCCAACGCTTCCGCGTCGTGCCTCCGGCGACCGGGATCGTGCACCAGGTCAACCTCGAGTACCTGGCCCACGTCGTGCTGACGCAGGCCGGGCCGGACGGAAATCTGGAGGCCTATCCCGACACGCTGGTCGGCACCGACTCGCACACAACCATGATCAACGGGCTAGGCGTGCTCGGCTGGGGCGTCGGTGGGATCGAGGCCGAGGCGGCCATGCTCGGCCAGCCGATCGCAATGGTCGCGCCCGAGGTCGTCGGGGTGCGGTTGCTCGGTCAGCTGCCCGGCGGCGCGACGGCGACCGACCTGGTCTTGACCATCACCCAGATGCTGCGCCGCCACGGCGTGGTCGACAAGTTCGTCGAGTTCTTCGGGCCGGGGCTGGCCCAGCTCTCGCTTCCCGATCGGGCCACGATCGCCAATATGTCCCCCGAATACGGCGCAACGGTTGGCTTCTTCCCGGTCGACGACGAAACATTGCGCTATCTGCGGCTGACAGGACGCGACGACGACCTGGTCGATCTGGTTGAACGCTACTGCAAGGAACAGTCGCTCTTCCACGAGGCCGGCTCGCCCGACCCAGAGTTCAGCGAGCTGCTCGAACTTGATCTGGCCACCGTCGAGACCAGCCTGGCGGGCCCCAAGCGACCTCAGGACCGCGTTTCCTTATCTCAACTGAAGGAATCGTTCCACCAGGTCCTCTCCGCCCCGACTCAGTCCGGCGGCTACGGCCTGGCCTCCGAATCGCTTTCGCGCACGTCCACCGTCGGCACAAACGGCTCGAGTGCCGTAATCGGGCACGGCGCGGTCGTGATCGCTGCCATCACCTCCTGTACCAACACGTCTAACCCCTCGGTGATGATCGCCGCCGGGTTATTGGCGCGCAACGCGCTGGCCCGCGGGCTGCGCGCCAAGCCCTACGTCAAGACCAGCATGGCCCCGGGCTCCAGCGTGGTGACCGAGTACCTGCGCAAGGCCGGCTTGCTCGACCCTTTGGCCGAGCTGGGGTTCAACATCGTCGGCTATGGCTGCACGACCTGCATCGGCAACTCCGGCCCGCTGCCCGGCGAGGTGGTCAAGGCCATTGCCGAGGGCGACTTAGTGGCAACGTCCGTCCTCTCGGGCAACCGCAATTTTGAGGGGCGCATCAACCCGCACACCCGGGCCAGCTACCTGGCTTCGCCCCCTCTTGTCGTGGCATTCGCCCTGGCCGGGACGACCGATATCGACCTGGTCCACGAACCCCTGGGCACCGATGGTTCCGGTAGGTCGGTGTTCCTGCGCGATGTGTGGCCGGCGCAGGACGAGATCCGGGATGTCGTCGCACGATCGGTCGGGCCTGAGATGTTCCGCCAGCGCTACGCGGACGTCTTCACCGGCAACGAGACCTGGAACGCCATCCCTGTGACCGGGGGACAGCGCTACGCCTGGGAGGAGTCGTCCACCTACATCCAGAATCCGCCGTTCTTCGACGGCCTGACCCCCGAGCCCGCGCCGTTGACCGACATCCTGGGGGCGCGCGTGCTGGCGTTGTTGGGCGACTCGATCACCACGGACGCCATCTCGCCTGCCGGAGCCATTCCGGCCGATGGCCCGGCCGGGCGGTATCTCGTCGAGCACGGCGTCCAGCCCCGCGATTTCAACTCCTTCGGCTCACGCCGCGGCAACGACCGAGTATTGACGCGGGGCACGTTCGGCAACATCCGCTTGAAGAACCTACTCGTCCCGGGGGTGGAGGGCGGCGTGACCGTCCATCTGCCGGACGGCGCCCGCATGAGCATCTTCGATGCCGCCATGCGCTACCGGGAGGAAGGCAGCCCATTGATCGTCGTGGCCGGCAAGGAATATGGAGCGGGTTCGTCGCGGGATTGGGCGGCCAAGGGTCCCCGGCTGCTGGGCGTGCGCGCTGTGCTGGCCGAGTCCTTCGAGCGGATCCACCGCTCCAACCTGATCGGCATGGGCATCCTGCCGCTTCAGTTCCTGCCGGGCGAGACCGCTGCTCAGCTGCTGCTCGACGGCCAGGAGCTTTACTCCATTCAGGGCCTCAGCGAAGGCCTGGCGCCGTCACAGGGCGTGACCGTGCGGGCCCAGAAGCCGGGCGGGGCCGTGATCGAGTTTCGCGCCACCGCCCGGATCAACACGCCGATCGAGCTCGAGTACTACCGCAACGGCGGAATCCTTCACACCGTCTTGCGCCAGTTCCTCCACGGTTGAAAGATACCCCCCCACCCCAGCCCTCCTCCTCTCCGCTTCGCTACGAGGACCTACGGCCCTGACAGGGCCGAAGGTCTCCGGATCCCGGGGGCACGGTAGCTAACTGGAGAGTGGAGGGTAGAAGGGGAGGGAGCGGGTTACGCGAAGACGAGGCAGCGGCAGCCAGCCTCGTCTTCGATTTGCCACTCTGTGGGAGTAGCGTTTAGTTGACCGACCGTCCTGGAATAGCCACCTCCTGTTGTCGTACTGATGACCGGAGTTCGGCTGTATC
>JBGOYQ010000083.1:0-5869 GCA_041479735.1 Anaerolineae bacterium
AACTTCTACTTCCTGATCGCCTCGACCGACGGCTTCAGCGGCATCGGGCAATACCGGAACGGACAACGCCGGCTGCTCAGCGGCGACGCCATGCTGCCCGTCCCCGGTGTGGCGGCGGGGCTGCCCGATCATCACCTGCGGGCGGACTGCAATCGGTCGGAGCTTTCGTTGTATGTCGACAACATCCTGGCTTCTCAGGCGCCGGCGGCCGAGTGGGCGGCCGGCGACGTGGGTCTGATGAGCGGCACCTATCGGGAGCCGGGTACTGACATCGCCTTCGACAACTTCTCCGTCCTCCAGGCCGGCAGTGCAGGTCAACCATGAGGGCCACCTCAATCAGAGCGAGATCAAGCCGAGGCCGGCGAGTTACTACGGACCGGGCAAACCCTGGCGGAGGACCCGGCCGGATGCGACCTGGCGGTATTGAACACCTGTGCCGTGACGGCGGCCGCCGCGGCCGATTTGCTCGCCCGAGTCCGGCAGCTCCATCGGCAACGCCCGCAGGCCGGCATCGTCGTCACCGGGTGCTGGTCCACGCCGGCACCGGTCGAGGCGTCAGTTGGGCCGTCCCCAACGACGAGAAGGGCTCGCTACCGGCACGGGCGGCCGGCGCGCATCGAGGCCGCCTCCCGCTCTCGAACGCCTTCGGCGTGGTCAGCTCGAAGCGGTTGGAGGCTGGCGCATCGTGGTGGCCGGATCCGACGGCTCAGCCGCTCCCCACGCCGCGCGCGTTGCTGGACGAGAACCGGTACGGTTGAATCGCCCAAGCCGGTGCGCCTTTGCCACACCCGCGCTCAAGAGCAAGCCCGTAACGGGACAGACCCCCGCATCGGGCCTGCCGTATAATGGAAGCCATGACCACACGACAAGACCTCGAGGCGGCCCTCAAGCAAGCCATACGGGCAAAAGATGACCTCCATAAGCGGACGCTCCGGATGGCGCTAGCGGCGATCCAGCTGGCGGAGGTCGAGAAGCGGGGCGCGCTCGACGAGGCCGGGGTGGCGGCCATCTTGCGTAAGGAGATCAAGGGGCGCGAGGAGACGATCGTCGACGCACGGCGTGCCGCGCGACCGGACTTGATCGCCGCGTCCGAGGCCGAGATGGGCGTCCTGCAGGGCTACCTTCCTCCGGCGATGGACCCGGACGAGCTCGAGCGACTCGCCCGCCAAGCAGTGGCCGAGGTGGGTGCCACCGGCCCCCAGGATTTGGGCAAGGTCATGAAGGTGCTCGTGCCACGTCTCGAAGGCCGCGCCAGCGGGAAGGCGGTCAGCGACCTGGTTCGGGACCTGCTGACCCGCACCTAGCTACTTCGATGGACGAGGACTCTCCCTCCCGCCGGTCCTTCCTCGATCGATTACTCGCGCCGTGGCGAGCGTCGCGGGTGTGGTTGGTATTCCTGGCCGGCCTGGTCGGCTGCGTGGCGGCCCTATCGATCCCGCTTTCGCCCCATCCGTCGGCCGTCGCTTTACGCGTGGGCGACGTCGCCTCCCAGGATATCGCCGCCCCCTACGGTGTCTCTTTCACTTCCGAAGTCCTGACCGAGCAAGCCAGCGCCGCTGCCGCCGAAGCGGTCCCCGATGTCTACGATCCCCCGGACGGCCGGATCGCGCGGCAGCAGGTCGAACGGCTGCGAACCACGCTGGACTACATCGACTCGGTCCGGGCCGACAGCCTGGCAACGCCCGAGCAGCGGCTGGCCGATCTGACCTCGACCTCCGAAGTGCGGATCGACCCTGCGCTGGCGTCGACGATTCTCGACTTGCCCGACTCACGCTGGCAGGCCGTCGAGCTGGAAGCCGTCTCGGTCCTGCAGCAGGTGATGCAGCGCGAGATTCGGGACGGGCAGCTGCAAGATGCCCGCCGCTCGCTGCCCGCGCTGGTGAACGTGGCCATGCCGCAGTCGCAGGCGGACCTGGTGGCCAAGCTGGTTGAGGCCTTCATCGCTCCCAACGCGCCGTATGACGACGCCGCCACGCGCGCCGCCCGTGACCAGGCACAACAGATGGTCACCCCGGTAGTCAGGTCATACGCCGCCGGTCAGAAGATCATCGGTCGAGGTGAGCTGGTCACACCGATTCACATCGAGGCGCTGCGCAACTTTGGGATGCTCCAGCTCCCCGATCCTTGGCGGGAGATCGCCATCCGCAGCCTATTGATGACCCTGCTGGGCTGCACGCTGGTGCTTTACGGCCACCGCACCCAGCCGGAGCAGATCCTCAGCCCGCGGCTGGCCGTGATCCTCAGCGCCTCCTTGGTCCTCTCGGCCCTGGCGATGGCGGCGATGATCCCGGGGCGGACGGTGCTCCCCTACCTCTTTCCGGCGGCGGCGTTCCCCATCTTGCTGGCGATCCTGTTCAGCCCGGGCATGGGTGTCGCCATGGCCGTGGTCCTGGGCGGCCTGGCCGGATATCTCGCCCCGCGCGGCCTCGAGCTGGGGCTGTACGTGACGCTGTCGGGCGCGATGGGCGCACTGGTGATCGGGGATGCCGAGCGGCTTGGGAGGTTCTTCTGGGCGGGCCTGGCGGCCGGGGTCGCGGCGGTGTCCGTCGTGGTCGTCTTTCGTTTCGCCGACCCGGCAACGGACATGGTCGGCAGACTGACCCTGGTCGGGGCGTCACTCCTCAGCGGGCTGCTGTCCGCAAGCCTGGGCTTCGGTTTTCTGCTGCTGATCGGCAACATCTTCGGCATTACGACCAATCTGCAGCTGATCGAGCTGTCTCGCCCCGATCATCCGCTGCTCCAGTTCATCCTGCGCAACGCTCCCGGGACCTACCAGCATAGCCTGCAGGTCGCCAATATGGCCGAGCAGGCGGCGCGAACCATCGGCGCCAACGCGCTACTCGTCCGCGTTGGCGCCCTGTACCACGACGCGGGCAAAGCCCTCCATCCAGGCTTCTTCATTGAGAACCAGGTGGCCGGACAGAACATCCACAAGCAAATGGATCCGGCCACCAGCGCCGAGATGATCCTCAGCCACGTCAAGGACGGCCTCGAGCTGGCGCGCAAGTATCGGTTGCCGCGACGCATCCAGGCCTTCATCCCCGAGCACCACGGCACCCTGGAAGCCTCCTTTCAGTACCGCGCCGCGGTGGAGGCCGCCGGGGGCGACGCGAGCCGGATCGACCATAGGGACTTCATCTACCCGGGACCGCGGCCACGATCGCGCGAGACGGCCCTCCTGATGCTGGCCGATGGGCTGGAGGCCAAGGCTCGCGCGGAGATGCCGGAGACCGAGGAAGCCATCGAGCGACTGGCGGCGTGGACGATCCAGGATCGCCTGGCAAAGGGACAACTCGACCGAACCGACCTGACGTTACGAGATCTGGATACCGTCCGCCGCTCCTTCGTCGCGACCCTTAAGGGAATCTACCACCCTAGAATCCGGTACCCGCAGCCCAGTGAGGACGAGGCAGCCTCCTCCAAGCCGGCCGAATTGCGGCCCGACCCGATAGGGAACAGTTTGAAACCGGCCGAGTTCCGCCCGGACGCGGGCGAAACCGAGCCCAACCGGCCGGAGGATGGCTCGTGAGCTATCGAGCCTCGGTCCGCGCCGATCCTGCTTTCGTCCATGACACAACCGGCCTGGCGGCGGCCGCACGTGCTGCCCTGGCGCATGAGTCCCCCGCGCCAGGCGATGTCTCCATCGTCCTGACGGACGAGGGTCGCATCCGCGAGTTGAACCGCTCCTACACGGGTACGGACGCTCCCACGGATGTTCTCTCGTTTACCGACGGCGAGGTGGATCCGGACAGCGGGCGTGTCTACTTCGGGGACGTCGTCATCTGTGTCCCCGTGGCCGAGGCGCAAGCCCGGCGGGCCGACCACCCACTCGGCGACGAGCTCACCCTGCTAACCGTCCACGGCGTCTTGCACTTGCTCGGACTGGATCACACCCGGGGCGTCGAACAGCGGCGGATGTGGGCAGCCCAGGTGGAAATCCTCGCCCAGCTGGGCCACTCGGACGGCCTGGGGGCAAGTTGATGGTGCAGCCGCATCGCGCCCGCTCGCGGGCCGCATCCTTCGGATACGCGTTCGCCGGGTTGTGGCACGTCCTGCGCAGCCAGCGCAACGCCTGGATCCATGCCGCCGCTTCATTCCTCGTCATCCTGCTGGCGGTTCTGCTCCACGTGGCCGCCTGGGATTGGGCGGTCCTCCTGCTCGCCATCGGGTTGGTGTGGATGGCCGAGTTCATCAACAGCGCCTTGGAAGCCGTCGTCGACCTGGCTAGCCCTGAGAATCACCCATTGGCGCGGGTGGGCAAAGACGTCGGGGCGGCGGCTGTGCTGATCGCCGCCATCACCTCGGCGGTGGTCGGCATGATCATCCTCGGCCCGGCGCTCGGACACCGTCTCGGCCTGTTCTAGGCGACGTCCGGCAACGCCAAGAGGCAATTGCCGCGGCACCCCTTCTGTGCCATAATCCGCTGAAGTCTGAACGGGCGGCGAGGGCAATCCCGCCTTTTGGGGGTCCGTAGCATGCCGGTCAACAGCCAATCCAGGCAAAGCAACCTTTACCGTGCCGCCGCGGCTTCGTTCGACTTCTACAACCCCGCCCAGGCGCTCAATGGACTATTGCGGCTCGGGAGCGAGCTGCTTGGCTCGCCGCGCGCCGCCCTGTACGAATACGACGACAGTGAGACCGGATTCAGCCCGCGCTTTGCCTACGGCGTGCCCCTGAGCGATTTGGGGCGCTTGTCCTCGGCCGCGGACCATCCGGTTCTGAAATCAGTCCTCTCCACCCATCTGGCAACAAGCACGACGGGCCCACGCGAGGCGCTGGGGCTCCCCTTGTCGCCTGGCATGGTCGCTTGCGCCGCATGCGTGACGGGCGGACAGACGATCGGGTTGTTCTTTGTCGGCTCCGACAGCCCTGAAGGCTTCGATCCCGAAGGGTTAGCGGTCCTCGACGTGCTGGCCAGCCGGGCAGCCGAGGTCCTGGCATTCGCCCGCCAGTCCGCCAGCCAGAGCTACCTGTTCCACAAGCTCTCGCTGCTGTACCAAGCCAGCCACGCGATCACGAGCACCCGCGACCGCCAGGAGGCTGTTCGTCAGACGGCTGCCCATTTGCTCAAGGCGACATCGGCCGAGACGTGCGAGGTGATGGTCTTCGGGGACGGCAATGGAAGGACTACACGCTTCCGCCAGCAACTGGGGAAGGCCATCCAGCACACCGTCGTCTCGCTGGTGACCGACAACATGCCGGATTACCCTGTCCACCGGCAGGTTTTGCGAGACCTCAAGCCGGCGACGCTCAGCCTGGTCCCGCCGGTCGGCTCGGCGCGGGACATGGCCATGCTGCAAGATGAGGGTCTGGCATCGCTGGCCATTTTCCCCCTGGCCACGCACAACCAGGCGCTGGGCCTGGTCCGGCTGATGTACGCGCAGGCGGGACGAACCATCAACGAGCAGGAGATGGAGCTGGCCCAGGCCATCATCAACATCGCCGCCATGGGCCTGCAGGACGCCATCCACTTCGAAACCGCCGAGGCCCGCGCCGACCAGCTGCAGCTGCTGGGCGATATCGGCCGTGACCTGACCTCGACGCTCGAGCTCGAGGTCGCGCTTGAGAACGCCATGCAGAACGCCCAGCGGCTGCTCCAGGCCGAGGCCTGCGTCCTGTTCCTGCTGGACGAGCCGGGCGAGAAGCTGGTGCTGAAAGCCAGCGGCGGAAGCCAGATCCGCATTCGCGACGTCGCCATCCGGCTGGAGGAAGGCATCGCCGGATGGGTGACACGCAATCGGCAGCCGCTGATCGCCAACGACGTTCGCGCCAACCCGCTCTATCACTCCGCCATCGACGGACAGACCGGCCTGCTAACCACGTCGGTCTTGTGCGTCCCGCTGGAGACGCGCGGCGAAATCCTAGGGGT
>JBGOYQ010000084.1:0-5868 GCA_041479735.1 Anaerolineae bacterium
CGAATGCCCGGCACGGGTAATACAGCTCAGACACTACACCGACGAAGAAATCGGCGTCGGACTGGGCAGCTGGCAGGTCCCCGTGGCCGAGCCGGCGGGCGATTGAGGAGGGGCGATGCTCAACGTGCAGACCGACTACGTGGCGGTCATCGACGATCTGATGTGCGACTGCTCACGGGGCGACTGCTGCCGCCAATGCCTGCATGTGTGCAGCACCGGCGGCCTGATGTGGGTCGCGAGCGACCGCCTGCTCATGATCGACCCCTGGGCGTGTGACGGCTGCGGCAACTGCGTGACCGCATGCGCGCAGGGGGCCATCAGCCTGCGCCCCAGGCGGAGCTCATGACCCGGCCCAACGGATTCGTTCCGGAGATCACCGCGTTCACCTGCAACTACTGCGCGTACATGGCGGCCGATACGGCCGGCGCGCTTCGGCTCGAGTACCCGGCCAACGTCAAGCTCATCCGCCTGCCGTGTACGGGCAAGACGGACGTGCAGTACCTGTTGGACGCCTTCGACCGCGGCGCCGACGGCGTTTATGTGATCGCGTGCAGCCTGGGCAATTGTCACCACGTCCGCGGAAACGAACGCGGCCGAGCCCGGGTCGAGCGGGCTAAGGGGATCCTGAAGAGTGTCGGCGTCGAGCCCGAACGGTTGGAGATGTACTTCCTGTCGGGCGGTATGGGGGCTACCTTCGCCGACATCGCCCGCCAGATGACCGACCGCATCCGCCAGCTGGGCCCCAGCCCGGTCAAGGCCGGGAGCAGCAACGCCCCCCCAGCCTAGGGCCAGGCCCTGCGTGCGAACCTGTCCGGCGCCGACGGGTTGAACGCGGGGTTGTCCGTGTAGTCGCACCCTTCAGGGTGCGTCGGCGCAGGCTGAAGCCTGCGGCTACAAGAACCTCCCCCCGACGGGGCCAGCAGGCGGACCCTTCCGCGTGGGCCGGCGCAGGCTGAAGCCTGCGGCTACAGGACCGCCCTGGCCAGATCCCCCAGCTCCGTAGTTATCTAAAAGGATGAAGATACTCCCCTCCGGGTATGACATCCGGCACTGGGACCCTTCTCCCCGCTCCCACTATCATTGGACATGCGGTGAGGCCCTCGGCACGGACGCCCGTGCCTGCTTTGCACCCCTGATGGCCTCGGTTAGGAGACTGCGTGGGCTCCGAAGGCTCGCCAGACCTGGACTTCGGTCATGCCATTGCCCCAGCTACCCAAACCGCTCCGATCGGAGCGGTATTGGTCGTTGGCGGGGGGATCGCCGGCATGCAGTCCAGCCTCGACCTGGCGGAACAGGGTTATCGCGTCTACCTGGTCGAGGGCAAGTCGGCCATCGGCGGCCACATGGCCCAGCTGGACAAGACCTTCCCGACCAACGATTGCGCCATGTGCACCATCAGCCCCAAGCTGGTCGAGACCGGCCGACATCTCAACATCGACCTGATGGTCGATACCGAGGTGCTCAAGGTCGATGGCCAGGCGGGCGATTTCACCGTGACCGTCCGCCGCAAGCCGCGCTATATCGACCTGACGAAGTGCGTCGGCTGCGGCGACTGCGCCACGGTCTGTCCGGTCGTCCTGCCGGATACTTTCAACGAGAATCTGTCGCAACGAAGGGCAGCCTACAAGCTCTACCCTCAAGCCGTCCCCAATGCCTACGCCATCGAAAAGCTCGGCGTCTCGCCCTGTCGGGATGCCTGCCCGGCCGGGCAACGCGCCCAGGGCTACATCGCCCTGATCCGCGAGGGGCGCTACGCCGATGCGCTGCGCGTGATCAAGGAAGACAACCCCTTCCCTGGCATTTGCGGCCGGATCTGCAATCACCGCTGCGAAGATGCCTGCAACCGCGGCCTGATCGATGAGCCGGTCAACATCCACTCGCTTAAGCGGTTCGTGACCGACAAGGTCTACGCCGGGGAGCGCAAGCCGGTCGAGCCGGCCGAACGCAAGCTCGCTCAGCGGATCGCTGTCATCGGGGCGGGACCGTGCGGGCTGACCGCAGCCCAGGACCTGGCCAAGCTTGGCTACGGTGTCACCATCATCGAGGCGCTGCCCGTGGCCGGCGGGATGCTGCGCGTCGGCGTCCCCGAGTACCGTTTGCCGACCTCCATTATCGAACGTGAGGTGGCCGATATCCTCGACCTGGGGATCGAGCTGCGCCTGAACACGCGCGTCGACGACCTGGATCAGGTCTTCGCCGAGGGCTTCGAGGCCGTCCTGATCGCCGTCGGAGCCCATGAGGGCGTGCGCCTGCCAATCCCGGGCGCCGACCTGCCGGGCGTCCTGATCAACACCCGCTTCCTGCGCGATGTCCGGCTGGGCGATCCGCCGGGCCTGGGCAAGCGCGTCCTCGTCCTCGGCGGCGGCAACGTTGCCATCGACGTCGCCCGGACCGCCGTCCGGCTCGGCGCCCGGGTGGATCTGGCCTGCCTCGAACCGCGCGACCAGATGCTGTGTCACCCGCGGGAAGCCGAGGCGGCGGAGGCGGAGGGGGTCACCATCCATGCCAGCCGGACCTTCGTCCGCGTCGTCGAAGCCGACGGACTGGCGGCGGGCGTCGAGTGTCGCCGCGTCCGATCCTTCGCCTTCGATCACGAAGGGCGCCTGTCGGTGGACATCGAGCCCGACTCGGAGCACCTCCTTGAGGCGGACACGATCATCTTCTCCGTCGGCCAGCGGGCCGGCCTGGCCTTCATCCCTGAGGACGCCGGCGTCGGCATCACCCGCCAGCGGACTATCGCCGTCAACCCCAACACGATGGCTGCCACGCGCCCGGGCGTCTTCGCCGCCGGCGACAGCGTCTCGGGCACGGCCTTCGTGGTCGAAGCCGTCGCCTCCGGCCACAAGGCCGCCGCTAGCATTCAACGATACTTGCAAGGCGAAGCGCTGGAGAGCAAGCCGAAGCCGGAGCTGCCGGTTGTCAAACTCAACCGCGAAGAGGCACAGGCTCGCGCCCTCGAGACGCGCGCCCGGCCCGGGCCTCGCGTTCCGGTCCCCGAGCTTCCGGTCGAGATGCGCCGCGCCGGCTTCGACGAGGTCGAGCGCGGCTATACCGAGGAGCTGGCGCAGGCCGAGGCAGCACGTTGTCTGGCCTGTGCGCGATGCTCGGAGTGCCTGTCGTGCGTGTACGCCTGCGGCGCCAAGGCCATCGATCACGACATGGTCGAGCGGATCGAACAGGTCCGCGTCGGCGCCGTCGTCCTGGCGCCTGGCTACGAGGTCTACCGGGCGGAGCTGTCCCAGGAGTATGGCCTGGGGCGTTATCCCAATGTCGTCACCGCTCTGCAATTCGAGCGGCTGCTCTCGGCCTCCGGCCCGACATCCGGCCGCGTCCTGAGGCCGTCGGACGGCCGGCCCGCACGCCGCATCGCCTTCCTGCAATGCGTCGGCTCACGCGACCAGACCCACGACTACTGCTCGGCGGTCTGCTGCATGTATGCCACCAAAGAAGCCGTGATGGCGCGTGAGCACGATCCGGAGACCCAGGTCCAGGTCTTCATGATGGATATGCGCGCCTTCAGCAAGGGCTACGCCGCCTACTACCAGCGCGCCCGCGAGCAGTACGGCATCGAGTACACGCGCTGCCGCATCTCAGCGCTGCGCGAGCAGCCCGGCAGCGGTGACCTGATCGTCCGCTACGCCGAGGGCCTCGATGGCGGAACGGCCCACCTGGCCGAGCAGCAGTTCGACCTGGTCGTCCTGTCGGTCGGCATGGAGATCGGCGAGCCCGTGCGCCGGCTGGCGCGAGAGCTAGGGGTCGAGCTCGACGAGTACGGCTTCTGCCACACGACGCTGTTCGACCCGCTGCAGACCTCGCGCCCGGGCATCTACGCCGCCGGGCCGTTTCGCGAGCCCAAGGACATTCCCGAGACGGTCGTCGAGGCCAGCGCCGCGGCCGGCGATGCCGCCGCGCTGCTCGCCCCCTCCCGCCATTCGCTCGCGCGACACGCGGAGTATCCTCCCGAACGAGACATCTCGGCTGAGGAGCCCCGCATCGGTGTCTTCGTCTGCCACTGCGGCTCGAATATCGCCGGCTTCCTCGACGTGCCCGGGGTCGCCGAGTACGCCTCGAAGCTGCCTGGCGTGGTCCACGCCGAGAATAACCTGTACACCTGTTCGCAAGACAGCATCGCCAAGATCACCCAGCGGATCAACGAGTTCGGCCTGAACCGTGTGGTGGTTTCGTCGTGCACCCCACGCACCCACGCCCCACTCTTCCAGGACAGCCTGCGCGCCGCCGGCCTCAACCCGGCCTTGTTCGAGATGGCCAACATCCGCAATCATTGCTCCTGGGTCCACTCCCACGATCGACCCGCAGCCACGCAGAAGGCCAAGGACCTGGTGAGGATGGCGGTGGCTCGCGTCGCCACCCTCCAGCCCCTCTCCACGACCGACGTACCGGTCGAGCAGACGGCGCTGGTGATCGGCGGTGGCGCCGCCGGAATGACGGCCGCGCTAACCCTTGCGCAAGGCGGCTTCGGCGTCCACCTGGTCGAGCGCCAGGCGGAGCTGGGCGGCAGCCTGCGCCACGTGTTCAGCGGCTTCGACGGCAGCGACCCACAGGACCTGCTGGCGGACCTGATCCGGCGGATCGGTACCGAACCCCGAATCCAGGTGTACCTTGGTCACAAGGTCACCGCCAGCACGGGTTTCGTCGGCAACTTCACCACGACGTTGGCCGACGACGGCGGTGGAAGGCTCGAGCTGCGCCACGGTGTGACGATCGTCGCCAGCGGCGGGCAAGAGTATCGGGGGAACGAGTACCTGTGCGGTTCGCACCCAGCGGTCGTCACCGGCCGCGAGTTCGAGGTGATGTTGGCGGGGGCCGAGGGTCGCGCCGGTCTGTCCGACGACCGCGTGATCGCGGCGTGGCACGCGCTGGGTGAGCGGCTGCCCGACCGGGTGACCATGATCCTGTGTGTCGGGCCGGCCGAGCGCTACTGCGGGCGCATATGCTGCTCGACGGCCTTGAAGAACGCGCTGGCACTCAAGCGCCTGAAACCCTCGGCGCAGGTGACGGTCCTGTATCGCGACATACGGACCTACGGATTCAAAGAGCACCTATACACGGAAGCGCGGCGCGCCGGCGTCGTCTTCCTGCGCTACGACGACGCCAACCGGCCTGTAGTGTCTCTCAACGGACAAGGACTCGAAGTCCGGGCCCGCGACCTCGGCCTGGATCAGCCGATCTGTCTGCCGTCCGACCTAGTCGTGTTGAGTAACCCGGTGATCCCGGCCGATGGAGCGCGAGAGCTGGCCACGGCTTTGAAGATCCCGGTCGACGCCGACGGCTTCTACCTCGAGGCGCACGTCAAGCTGCGGCCGGTGGACTTCGCCACCGATGGCCTGTTCATGGCCGGCCTGGCCCACTACCCGAAACTGCTCGACGAGGCGGTCATCCAAGCGCGGGCTGCGGCGGCGCGTGCCGCCCGGGTGCTGTCGCAGCCCACCCTAGCGGTCGGCGGTGTTGTCGCTCAGGTCGATCCCGCCAAGTGTGTCGGGTGCCTGACCTGCGTCCGGGTCTGTCCCTTCGACGTGCCGCAGGTGATCCCGTCTGCCATCGGCGTAGGCGGGGTGATCGGGGCGGCCTACATCGAGCCGACCACCTGCCGGGGCTGCGGGAACTGTGTGGCCGAATGTCCGGCCAAAGCCATCCAATTAGCACATTACCGCGACGACCAGATCATGGTCAAATTAGAGGCGCTGTTTGCGCCGGCGGTGGCTTCGCGTGACTGACTTCCAGCCTCAAATCGTCGCCTTCTGCTGCACTCACTGCGCCTACAACGCCGCCGACCTTGCCGGGAGCCTACGCCTGCAGTATCCGCCGGCCGTCAAAGTCATCGAAGTGCCCTGCACCGGGCGCGTCGAC
>JBGOYQ010000085.1:0-5754 GCA_041479735.1 Anaerolineae bacterium
AGGCGCTTGTATTGGCGGTCTCTCGTTCCGGCGAACGAGGCTACGTCGTCGATGCTCTGTTGCACGCCGATGAGGCGGGCGCCGTCGGTGTGGCGATCACAGGAACCGCGGACAGCCTGCTGGCGAAGCACGCCCAGCGGGCCCTGATCACCGCCGAAGGGCCCGAGATCACCTTCCCCAAGACGAAGAGCGTCGTCGCCATCACCGGGCTGTTGATGCGCGTGGCGCTCGCGCTCGGCGTTGCCGAGGACCCATTGCTACCCCGGCGCCTAGCTGAGCTGAGGGCGGCACCGACGGGGATGACTCGCGCGATCGAACTGGCCGAGCCGCAGCTACAGCAACACCTGGGGGCGATCACCGGCCACTCGCACGTCGCCATCTCGGGCACCGGCGCGAATTGGGGTGTGGCACTGGAGGCGGCCATGAAGATTCAGGAGGCCTCTTTCGTGCCGGCATACGCCAACAGCACCGACGGGCTCTTGAACGGTCCCGTGGGAGCCTTCAACGACAGCTGGCTCGTGATCACGATGGTCGGCGCACGGGATCAGCGACTCTCGGACCAACTATTGAGGGTGGCCCACCGTTTCGGTGCACACAGTCTGGTGCTGGCCGAGGACGGCGTTGCGTTGACCGAGAACCCGACTTACACACTGCACATCCCGGGCCACACGGATCCTTCTATCGCCGCACTTCTCTACCTGCCGCCCTTGCAGCTCCTGGCTTACTATTGGACGGTCTCGCGAGGCATGAATCCGGATGCGCCGGCCTCGATGGAGGCGATCCTGGAGGCCATCCTGCCCCCGGGGCGGAACGAGCCGGAGCTTCGCGCAAAGTAGGCGCACGCCGTCGGCCGAGAGATCGAGCCTGCCAACCTGCGCCGCGGCAGGCAGACGAGATGTAGGCTTACTTAAATGATGGACGCCTCCCCGCTGAGGGAGGCGTCTTCGCTTCAATAAGAGATCGCGCTGCCGGCCCGGATCGTGCCGCTCAGGCGGTCAGCCACTTAACCGGCATCGCCAGGATCTCGGCCGCTTTCTCGAGCTCGGCACCCAGGTCGGCATGGACCAGCGCGAAGTGATGGCATACACCCAGGGAGGCGATGCGCCGGAAATACTCGCGCAACGGGCTGTCTGGCCGAAAGATGGTGTGTTCGTAGTGGACCTCACGCGACGGCGTGTCGACCGAATCGCCCCGCGCCAGGCGCATCTCATATCCGGATTCACCACGGAAAAGGCTGGCCAGCGTCACCCGGCCGGGTCGGGTGATGAACTCGGGAAGAACCCCGTGATAAGGCGCTCCCGGCGTCCGGCCGAAGTGGATGTACTGCGTCGAACGCAAGCGAGGCCGCGCTCCTTCGCGGGCCATGCCGAATCCGGCCGACCCTCCCTCGTGTCCCCCCAGTATCCAGTTCCTGGGCTCGTCAAACATCGAATGCTCCCAGAAGTGGATCGGCTTGCCACTCACCTCCCGGATGATCAAGCCCGCCACGCTGACGCCCAGATCGCCTTCGGACGCGACGACGGTCCCCTGATCGATCAGTCGGGCCATGCCGACGGCGGGAACCATGCCGCACATGCGCGTGAGTCCTGGGAACATGTCGATCGCCAGCGCATCGACCCCTTTTTCCCGCACCAATCTTTCGAGGGCCAAGGCCTGCCGGGCGGCCAACTCGACCTCGTCTCGGGACGGCTCGATGACATCGCACGATGCGTACAGCTCATCCGTCAGCCGTCGGGCGTCCTCGTCGGATACCTGACGCATACGCTCGACCAGGTCCTCGGCATACAAGTACTCGATCCGGATTCCGGTCTGCCCGATCATCCGGGCCTCATCCGGGTAAGTGTCGAACATCGGGGCGCTGGCGCTACGATGCGGCAGTATGCCGACCTTCATCTGTCGCAAGCGCCGGACGGCGTGAGCGGCCGCAGCATATTCGCCGATTTCCCGGAGAGCGCGCGGATCACTAGCATGGCCAAACACGAATCCGCACCGAAACTCACCCCACAACCTTCGGAACCCTCCGGGAAGCTGTACGGCGCTGTTCACCCCCCAGCAGGTGGCGGCCTCGATCAGGCTCAGCCTCTCCGGAATGCCGGGCAGCCCTTGCGACAGGAACAGTACCGGATAGATGCCCCGCGTTTCTTCGAGGAGCGCCATTGTCATTGCATCGTCCACATAGGTGGCATGGACCATCAACACGAGGTCCACGCCTTGTTCGCGGAAGATACGACCCACGTCCTTGGCGTCCACGGGGGTGACCGCCAGGCGGGGGTAGACGACGTCACACGTTGCCTCCAGGCTCGTCCTCAGCCGGAGCACGTCTGCCTCCAGCGCCGCGGGAAGCTGATCCATGCCACACTCGGTCCAATATTGCTCCATCCCGCCGGCAAAAAGCCCGACTTTCGGTCGCACATCTTGTTCCATGGGTGACTCCTTGTGGAGACCGACTTCGAAGTTAGGTTGGAGCAGAATGCGGTGCCCGCCGTCCGGTGAAGGTCCTGGGGGAACGTGTGGACCGACGATCTATGTCCCGGGACCTACGGCCTGCCTAGCGCGTCTGGGGCTTCCCGACGGCTCGCGAGATGGCGTCCACAAATTCGGCCGCGATCTTGTCCGGCGCGGTAATGGCCGTCCCAACGACGACGGCGAAGGCCCCCGCCTGCAGCGCCTCCACGCAGTCATGTGGGGTTTTCAGGTTCCCTTCGGCGATGATGGGGACCTGTACCGCCCGAGCCAGTTCGAGGACAAGATCGATCGGAGGACCGGGGACCTTCTCATCCGGATACGCGTACCGGTACGACGTCGTGGCGACGATGTCAGCCCCGTTGTCGACGGCGAAACGCGCGTCCTCAACCGTGGCAACGTCTGCCATCAAGAGCACGTGGAGCTCATCCTTGATGCGCCTCATCCTGGCCTTGAGCCCGGCCGGGTCCCGATCGTACTCAGGTAGGACGTGCAGGGCTACGATCTCGCAGCCAAGGCTTGCGACCTCGGCGGCCGCCTCGAATGCGGGCGTGATGTAGACACGAGGGTGCTGGGTTGACTGCCGAATCTTGTAGATGCCGATCACCGGCAGCTTGACCTCGGCCTTGATGGCAGCGATGTCCAGTGGCCCATTGACCCGCAGACCCACGGCGCCGGCGATCTGCGCCGCTCGCGCCATGGCCGCCATGTAGGCCGATCCGCGCAAAGGCGAGCCCGTATCCGCCTGGCAGGACACGATCAGGCCGCCGCGCATCCCCAATGATTCAAGATCCGCCGCCATCGTCAGGCCTTCCTAAGCTCCGGCTCTTCCCTCCCGGCCGGCAACATGGCGTCCAGCATCTCCCGCATGACCGAAGGCTCGTCCGGGTTCATCTTCAGGGCCAGGGTCCAATAGTACGTGAGCAGCTGGAGGGTCGGGAGGTAGCTCAATGCAGCGAGCAGCGGATCGGTTCGTTCGGGCAGGTTGATTGTGAAGTCGGACAGGCCATCCAGTTCGATCCCGGGCTCGACGATGGACAGGCTATGGGCTCCAAACTTGCGGACAAGCCGTAGCAGCTGCAAAGCGAGTCTCGAGTCTGCCGCGTGGATCAAGGGGACGATCAGCCAATTCTTGTCCAGCGGGCCCAGCGCGCCATGGAAGACATTGCCCGTATGATCCGACAGCGTCGTGACGTAGGCCGTCTCCTGCAGCTTGACCGCGCCTTCCACAGCCGCGCCGTGGTTGCTGCCGGTGCCTCCGATGAACACCGTGGTGTGGGCGGAAAGCTTGGGCATGAGGGTCCTGACCACATCTTCGGTTGCGGAGATGACCTTGTCGGCGGCGGACGGCGCGGCCGCCAGCGTCTGGCGTCGCTTCAGGGCCTCGTCGTCCTTCGAATCGGCAAGCGCCAGTCCTAGATCCATGAGCAGCCCGGCGCAGGCGAGGACACTCTTCGTCTTGGGGAAGGTGATTTCCGGGCCCTCGGCGGTCAGCAGGGTAGTTTGGGCATGCTGCGCCAGAAGGCTATCGGCCACGCCTGTCACTGCCACCGCCAGGGCGCCCCGGCGGACAGCATCGTCGATCGCCTCCATGACCCATCCCCGCTCGCCCGAGCGGGAGACCACTACCACGGCCGTGCGGGGACCGATCAGCCGGGCGTCGTAGTAGGCGAATTCGGTCGATGGGATCACGTGGACCTTGATCGGGACGTGATAGCGCATGACCGGCAGCGCCATCATCGAGGCGGTGTGCGAGCTGCCGACGCCGGAGATGATCAGTCGGTCGATGCCCCGGTCGCGGATCTTCGCCGCCAGCTTGGCGACGGCCGCCCCGTTCGATTCAAGTGTCCTCGACAGGGCTTGAGGGCCTTCATGGATGTAATCGATCATGTGATATTGTGCAGTCATGCGTCACCCCACGGGGAAGAGTTGGAGGCAAACGGCGGGCGAGCACAGGTCACGCGGACGGCGCATCCAATCCCAACTCGAGCTTCCGCAACTCCGCCGAACCGGTGATCATCGACACGATCTCATCGCCGACCGCGTCACCGATGAGCCGTTCCCCGCGCATGACCCCGCGCCGAATGACCACGATACGGTCGACGACCGAGAATACATGCTGCAGGTTATGGCTGATAATGACCGTGGCAATGCCTTCGTCTTTCAAGCGGCCGATGATCTCGAGGGCCTGCTGCGCTTCACGCACGCCCAAGGCGGCGGTCGGCTCATCGAGCAGCACCAGCTTCTTGCCCCACCCCACGGCCCGCCCCAGGGCGATCGCCTGACGCTGACCGCCGGACAGGACCTCGACCTTCTCCCGGACCGATCCAATATTGATCTTCAGTCGCTCCAGGATCTGCCGAGACTCGGCCTCCATCTCCCGACTCCGCAGGACACGGATCGCGCCTAGCAGCCAGCGCCGGACAAGCTCTCGGCCCAGGAACATGTTGGCCACGATGTCTAGGTTGTTGATCAACGCTAGGTCCTGATAGAGCGTCTCGATGCCTAAGTCGCGGGCGTCTTCGGGAGTACGGATGGCGACATCCTGACCCTCGAAGCGGATTACACCCGAGTCGGGATGCTCGACCCCCGAGATGATCTTGACCAGCGTCGATTTGCCGGCGCCGTTGTCCCCCACCAGGCCAACGGCCTCCCCCGGGTACACGCGGAAGCTGATGTCTTCGAGGGCGCGGACCGCGCCGAAGTTCTTATTGATATGCTCCATTTCGAGCAGTGGCTGCCGGGCGTCCATGCACGTCTCCTAACGCAGATGCTGCTTGAGGGTATCGAGACCGACGGCGACGAAGATCGTCACGCCTCGAATCACGTTGTACCAGTAGGGCGAGACGTTTGCCACGGTCAGCGCTGAGTTGATCGCCCCGAGCAGCAGCACGCCACCCAACGCGCCGATGAGCGATCCTTTGCCGCCCTTCAGGCTGACTCCGCCGATGACGGCGGCGGCCATCACATCGAAGGTCATCCCCTGGGCCATGCCCGGGGTCGCCGCGTCGATGCGGGCCGACAGGAACCACCCGGCCAGAGCGGCCAGCAGGCCGCTCAGCATGAACGCCTGCATCACGACCTTGTCAGGCTCCAATCCGAAGGCAAAGGCGACAGGCGCGTTGCCGCCGGTCGCGAACAGTTTCCGGCCGAAAAGCGTGCGCGTGATCAGAAAATGGAAGAAGAGGTACAGGACGAGTGCAACCAACACTAGCACGGGGATCGGACCGGCCATCATCGTTCCGATGGCCTTGTAGACTGTGGGGAACTTGATCACGGCCTGGCTCATCG
>JBGOYQ010000086.1:0-5736 GCA_041479735.1 Anaerolineae bacterium
GCCAGCCAAATCCCGCCCAGCACAGGCACCAGATGCGTCAGGACTGCAGGGGCGAGCAGTGCCACAAGCACGCGGGCCAAGGCGTCGGCCGGAAAGGGCAGGCCGGCAAGCCAGGACGGAACGCTTGACGGGGAGGGCACGATCGCCCACGATAGGCCGAACCAGTAAATCAGGATGCCGAGACCGATCGTCGCAGAGCGCAAGGTTGAGCCGGGGGCGCCGCGGCTGAGGAAGCGGTCGGCGCCATATTGGAAGACTGCCCCGATGCCGGCCTCGGTGTGGACATAGCTCGGAGCTGTCATCAGGGGCCCTCTCCCGTGTCCGCAGAGGCTCCCCGCTGCCCATCCGGGCGCAAGGAGGTAGCCACGCGCTCGAGCCGGGCGGGGAGCCCAGGCTTGTCGTCCGCGGACTTGGAGGCGGGGCAAATGCGCACGGCTTCGGCCAGGATGAGGGACAGGCTGTCTTCCAACGACGGCGCGGGGCCCTGGGAGGCAAGCCGCTGCGCCAACCCGGCGGTCAGATTCGCGGCCAATTCGCTTCGAGGCTGCGGCTTGGTCGAGGTGGCCGAACCGTGTGCAGCCGACTTCGCCATGGCCAAGCGGTTGCGGACATCGCCGGTCCAATCCTCCAGCCAGTCGGCCAGTCGCTCCCGCCTCACCGACTCCGGGAGGAGCAAGTTCGAGATGGCGATGTCCATCACGCGGATGCCTCGCGACTGCAGCACCTGGAGCTCACGGCTGACCGGCGGCTTGGCGGCCGCGACGGAGTCCTGCGGCCGGGGAGTCGTCGGCGTGAGCCGCGAGAGCAGGGCGGCGCGGATGACGCTCAGCGCCGGCCTCGCCTGCTCACGGCTACCGAGCAGATCCTCCAGGCGATAGCGCTTCACTTCGTCCCGCCAAAGGTCGACGACCAATCGCAGCGGCAGCTCGGTCCAGGGCAAATCATCGTGCTCGCCGTAGGCGTGGCCGTACACGGCGCGTTCGGCCGACGGCGGATGAACTTCAAAGGGCGGCAGGTTGGCGGACTGCCCCTCGCGCGGCGGCAGATTGTGTCCGGGGTCCAGCATGAACGTGACTGCCAGGTCGGCCGAGACCGGCAGGCCGTCGCGGGTCAGAGCCTGGCTGGACGGACCCGGCGCTGGTGGTGCCTCCGGATCGGGCAGGCGGGCGCGTAGGCGGCGCACTTGGCGGCGGACGTCGATCGCCTCCGCCACTCGCTCCCCGGGTTCGAGGAAGGCAATCCCCGGGCCGACGGCGCGCGTGAAGCGAGTCGCGGTGCGTAAGACTGCGGCGCTGCACGTGTCGATGAGGAGAACCCCCGGGCCACTGCGCTCACGGTCCCCGCGCCCGGCGACCTCCTGGCCGTGTTGAATGAAGACGACCGGCCCGTGGCCCCCGGCGAGGTACAGCAACAATCGCCCGACCGCGGCGCGGCGTTCCCTCCATGTGCGGACGGGCAGGACAAACTGCGCCACCCCGCCGATCATCAGCCCGAGGACCACCAGGAAAAGGATCGCGTCAATCAAACCGACGAATGCGCGATGTTCGGGGACAGCTTGAGAGATGGCCCAGGCGTAGAGGATGACCCAAGCCGCCGCGCCAGCGACGGTCCAGAACCACGGACGGCGATAGAACGGGACGGCGTCCATCCGGCGGCGATTGTATCTCAAAGGAGGACACAGGCAAACGCGGACCACCTTTCGCCTGGTCGGCACGAACGCCAGCAAGTGTGGAACGCGCCGGCTGTAGCAGCCCGCCGGCCTCAGGGGGGTAACCCAGGCTTGCCTAAATGAGACTGTGGGGATAGTCTTGGCGGGACCTGACGGTCGCACGCGTGATCGGATGAGGGCGAGCCTATGGCCACTCGACAATCGGAACTGCAGCGTGTACTCGGATTACTATCGAAGGAACTGCCCGAGCCGCAATGGGTTGCCCTGGTCGACGGCGACGGACTGATCGTCGCGTGCGTGCCCTCCAATCCACCGGTGGGGTCGGATCGGATATCGGCAATGGCGGCGGCTTCTCAGCTCGTGGGCGAGCGCGTGCTGAGCGAGATCGAGGGCGGCAGCCTGCGTTTCGCCAGCATCGCCGGCTCGCTGCGCCAGCATCTGACGGTGCTTGTCAAGCGTGACCACCTGCTCTCCATTGGATTGGGTCCGGAAGTTCCGGCCCAGGCGACCTTCGGGCCACTCGGCCGCTGGGTCCCCGAGCTGCTGCGCGTCCTCAACATGCGTTTCACCGCACGCTAGGCAATTGCACCGGACGAGTCCCCGCGGCCAGCGCCCCCGCGCGCCGATCCATGGCGCTCGCGTCGACGAACCGCCTGGTAGAACGCGCTCACAGGAGGCGATCATGACCAATGGGAAGGGCAACGCGAAACGGTCAGTGTTGGGCTTGGGGCCGGTCGCGATGGTTCTTGCTCTCCTCGCATGCAACCTGTTCAGCCCGGCGACGCCAAGCCCCATGCCTTCGGCCATGGCCCCGGCGGGGCAAACGGCGACGGTCGAACCGGCGGCCCAGGCCTCGCCCACGGCGATGACGGCCCCCGAGCCGAAAGCCGTGGTGTTCGACGCTGGCAGCTTCCGCGTCCTTAGCCTGCGTGGCGACACGATCGCGACCTACCCGGCAAGCGGACTGCAGTATGTCAATCCGGGGCAGGCGCAGGCGGTCGGGGATGCCGTCTATTACCTCGACGGTCAACGGCACATCGTCGTCAAGCTCTCGGCGGTGGGGGTACAGGACCTGGCGTTCACCTCCAGTCCGGACTTCATGGCGTTCGCCATCTCGCCCGACGGGTCCAGGATCGCGTGGGCCACGTCCAAGTGGGGGCAAGGAGCGCCTCAAAGTCAGCTGCACTTGGCGGCCATCGATGGTTCCGGCGCCAAGGTGGTGGCGGAGCTCGCGACCAATGGCGGCTTGGACCCGAACTACGTCCTACAACCGTATCGCTTCCTGTCGAACGGCGACCTGCTGTATGCCTGGCAGATCAGCGGCATTGGCGGCTACATCCTGTTCTTCGGCTACAGCAGCTTGTATCGATACTCAAGCTCAACCGGACAGTCGACCGTGGTTGTAGCAGCTCCTGCCTCCGCGGGCGGGCCGTGCTGGGACGCGACCGATGGCGACGCGTCATATGTCGTCGGCGATTGCCGGGGCAGCTCGGGCGTGATGGGGATGCGCGAGCGACAGGCGGGCACTGGGGCGGAGGTTGTCTTCCCGGCCCTGTCGGACCAGGGGCAGGCCGGAGCGGGTGCCTACTCCCCATCGGGGGCGCAATTGGCCTACGCGGTGGCGCGCAGCAACCCGGACAACGAGTTCGGGCAGATCGCCGTCCGCCCGGCACGTGATCAAGCGCCGAAGGTCATCGCGTCTCAATCCCCGGGCTATTTCAGCGATATCGTCTGGGTGGACGAGGAGCGGATGGTCGTGCAGAGCTACCAGCGCGACCAGGCGACGGTTGAGTTGCTCCTGCTTACGGGGGAGAGATCCACGATTACGAAGGGCCAGCTCGTGGGGCTGATGCCATAGCGGATTCGTACCCCGGAGTTGGAGAACCCACCGGACCACCGGCCGACACCCAGGCCGGCGGTCCGCGCGTGGGCCTGCGGACGGCTCGGAAATCGGCACTCGCCGGAGGTATGAGAACCTGGTGAGAGTCCGGGAACCTACGCGAATCTCCATTGACGCTCTCGCGATTCCCCGAATAATAGACCTGGGTGCACGTGTCCGCTTGACTGTGGGACACGTTGCGCGTCGGGAGGTTGAGTGGGCGACGGAGACGAGATCGGCCGCAGCGAATCGGCCGTCACGCAATCAGGCCAATCGGATCGACCGCGACTCAAACCGGGAGGGTCGAGGATACCGGAGGGGTCCCGGCTGTACGGCCGGTTGCTGCCGGCCTTGATCGTCGGGCTGGGGGTCCTGATGGTCGTGTTGATCGTCGTGGCAGCCGGTGTCTTGCTCGGCTTCGTGCCGTTTCGCTAGGTGAATCCGTGCTTTCCGCTACGGAGGCGTCCATGAGCTTGAATCAGATCTTGCCGTTCGTGTCATCCGTCATCATGCTGATCTTCACTCTTTCCGTCTTTCAGCGCTACCTGGTTCGGCGCCGCCTTCACTTCCTGTTTTGGGCGATCGGGCTGGCGATGTTTGGCGCCGGCAGCTTTGCCGAGGCCTACTTCGCCATCTCGGGCTGGAGCGCGACGATCTTCTTCATCTGGTACCTTTTCGGGGCGGCGCTCAACGCCGCTTGGATCGGCCACGGCAGCCTGCTGCTCCTGGTCCGCAAACGTTGGGTGCATGTGCTCACCGGGCTGCTGATTGTCGGCAGCGTCATCGCCGCGGTCCTGATGGTCCAGGCGCTGAGCAAGGCGAACGTGGCTGCGTACGTGAGCGGGGTGCCGATCAGCGAACAGTACCGCAATGTGATGCCCCCCATCAACCAGGGCGGAACAGTCCGGCTTACGACCCCGTTCTTCAACATCTATGGTTTGCTGACGTTGGCCGGCGGAGCGCTGTGGTCTGCCTGGCTCTTCCTGCGCAAGCAAGTGCTGCCCAACCGAGTGATCGGCAACGTGCTGATCGCCGCGGGAGCGCTGTCGATCGGATTTGCCAGCGCGTTGACCCGCGTCGGCAACGGCTCCTTCTTGTACCTGGGCGAGCTCGTGGCGGCGGTGCTGATGTACGCGGGCTTCGTGATGGCTGCGGCGCCGGGTACCGAGGCCGAAGTGGCCGGAGCGGCACAGCAGGCTTCGGCCGCCTGAAGACACCAGACATCCGTAGGATACAGCGGGGTCCACCAGGACCCCGCTGTGTCTTCCTGAGGATGCTTGGGATGCGCGGGTGGAGCCGCGTCCGGTCCCTATTCAGCCTGGCGTCGCATGACGCGCTGTCCCAGGCGTGCGAAGGACTCCCCGAAACGCCACAGACCGATGACGCCCAGCAGCGTCGTGGTCAGGTAGTAGATCAGGTAGACGATGAGCGTGATGGCCAGCGCGCTGCTGGCGTCATACTTGCCGGCGAACGGAAGCACGAGCGCCTGCTGACCGATATACTGGTAGACGCCTATGAAACCCGGGCTGGAGGGGACGCTGACGGCCAGCGCCAGCGCCACGACCATGAAGGTCGGTTCGATGACGGTCACCAGCGGCTGAATCGAGCGCAGGACAAGCCAGTAGACCGTAATCGAGAGCACCCAGGAAGCGACCGACCACAAGACAGCCCGGAGCGCCACCACCGGCCGCGTCAACGGCGCCATCCCCTCGACGCCCTCCTGCCACCATCCGAGCAGGCGTTCCTCCGGCAGGAAGCGCACGCGCCGGAGTATGGCCGTGACAACGGACTCGGCCACCCCTCGGAATCGGACGACCAGCCACAGGCCGACCAGCGCCACGGCAACAATCACCCCGAAAACTGTACCGGCGCGCGAGACGAGCGGCGGGACGTTCATGTGCGGTAGGATGAGAACCAGGGCGACCAATACGCTGGCGACATCCAGGATGCGTTCCACGATCACGGTCGCAGCCACGCGCACGAGCGGAATGCCGGTCCGGCTGGACAACGCCAGCGCACGGGCCGGCTCACCCATACGCAGCGGAAAGACGTTGGTAAACAGGAAACCGATGCCGTGTGCCCAGAATGCGTCCTTGAAGATACCCTTTTGATCGAGCAGGGCTTGCCAGCGCTTGGCGCGAGGCGCCACGCTCAGGACCTGGCACACGATCGCGAGGGGCAGGAAGAC
>JBGOYQ010000087.1:0-5717 GCA_041479735.1 Anaerolineae bacterium
CGCTGCACTTCACGAAGCCGCCTCCAAGATGAAAGGACCAGCGGAGGTGTGAGATGTTGGTCAGCCGGGTGATTGAGGTCGGAGATGCCGGTCCAGCCGAGTCGGTGCGCGAATTCCTGGAACATCTGCTGCACCAGGGTCAGGCTGAGCGCCTGTTCGCTCCCGTGACGTCGGCCGGGGAGGCGTCTCTAACGAAGGTCGTCGAAGACGGGGAGTTCGGGTCGGTCAGCCCTCTCACGCCGCGCATGACGGCCAACGGGGCAGGTGCGTTGCGGCTGGCGCTGCAGGCCGAGCCCGAGGCCCGATTCGTCGCCGTGCTCCGGCCGTGTGAGCAGCGTGCCGTGGTTGAATTGGCCAAGCGCGACCAGATCGATCTGGACCGTCTGGTAATCGTGGGAATCGACTGCCTGTCCACTTACGAGCAGGACTACGTCGACTCGGGAGCCACCCGCAGGCGAACCGATCCGGATTGGCTGACACGAGACGCCTTGCGCCTGGCGAAGTCAGGCCAGTTGGCCTTCGTCGGCACGCGACTGGCCTGCCAGCTGTGCGACCGGCCGGCACCCGACTACCGGGCGGCCGACGTCATGATCGGGCTCGTCGGAGTGGACACGGATGAGAAGATCCTGGTCCTGGCGGAGGAGAGCGACGACGCACGTTTCGGGCTGGGGGCACTGACGACACGACCGGCGACCGAGCGTGAGACCGTGGAACGCGAGGTCACTTTGTGGCGACTGATGGAGCGTCGCAAGGAGGCCGCCGATCGCATTCTGGATCAGCTTGGGCTGGCGGACGGCTATCCCGGGGTAGTCTCCGGGTATATGCACAGATGCACGCTGTGCGGAGACTGCATCGACGCCTGTCCCCAGTCGGCGGAGGCGCTGCGCGCGGCCCTCAAGCTGGGCCGGGACGAGTTCATCGACACACTGCTTAACGAAAGCCTGCGGATGGCGAGCTGCTCCGGTTGCGGGATGTGCCAGGCGCACTGTCCTGAGGGGATCCCGCTCTGCGCGATCAGCCGGGCGTTGAGTCGGCAGATTCAGCAACGCATGCACTACGTGCCCGGACGTGACGTGAGTGAGCCGCTGCCTTGGTCGAATTGAGCGCGTCCTGGCGAGTTTCGGACATGGAGAGCAGGGAGCGATCGGGATGAGCGTGTTCGCATACTTGCCGGTAGGTGAACGGGGTGCCGTGGACGCTACGCGGGACATGCTGGCAGCCCTTTTGCGTTCCAAGACGGTCGATGGCGTGCTGGCCCCGATGGAGACGCACGACGCCCGATCGGTACAGCCGGCCCTGATCGTCGATCCAGAACGCCTGCGGGGAGTGAATCCCTTCCTGCCTCTGCTGCCGGTGCATTCGGCGCGGATGGTCTCGCTGCTGACAGAGCGAGGCGGGGCAATCACAGATCAGCAGGCTCCGCCATCTCGAAAGATTGCCGCCGTCATGCGGCCATGCGAGCTCCGGGCGACGATCGAGCTGGCCAAGCTCAACCAGATCCGCATGTCCCAACTGATCCTGATCGGCGTCGATTGCGTCGGGACCATCGAAGGACGCGACGCCAAGGGCTTGTCGCTGGAACCTCAGGCGTGGTCGGCCCGCGTCCTCGAAGCGGCGCGAGCCGGGTCGCCGGATTCTCCCGAGGGACTCACCTATCGTTCGGCATGCAGCATCTGCGAGACGCCCTCCGCTTGGAATGCCGACATCTGCGTTCACACGCTTGGGGTCCCGCCCGAACGGGGCCTGCTGGTCGAGGCCCGGGAGGCGGGACTGCTGCAATCGCTAGGGCTCTCGGAAGGCGCCGACGCCGCGCCTCATCTGGCGGCCGTCCAATCCTTTCAGAAGACGAGGCACTCGCGGCGGGATGAGGCGCTGGACCGCGTCGACGCGCAGCTTCGCCCGCGGGAGGGGGGCACACCCGGCCTCGTCGAGCTTTTCGAGACCTGTCAGCAATGCCACAACTGCACGGTCGCCTGCCCGATCTGCTACTGCAAAGAATGCCTATTCCGAACCGAAACGCTGACGCACGAGCCGCGTACCTTCTTCGGATGGGCGAGTAGGAAGGGAGCCGCCCGCTTGCCAGGCGACACGGTGGCGTTCCAACTCACACGCATGAGTCATGTTTCGACATCCTGCGTCGGCTGCGGGCTGTGCACCAGCGCCTGCCCGGCCGACCTTCCCGTCGACTCGGTCTTCCAGGCCGTGGCCAGGCGTACGCAGGGGCTCTTCGACTACGTTCCGGGCCGCAGCCTCGACGACCCGCTGCCGCCAGCGACATTCAACCGTTCGGAGTTCGTCGAGCTGGGTGAGGTCAGGAGGTGATGGCAGAGTGACCGCGGAGACCATTTCCGTCTATGTGATGGGCCAGCGCATCGAAGTCCCGGCGACGCTGACGATCATTCGCGCCCTGGAGTACGCCGGGTATACGCTGACCCGAGGCGTAGGCTGCCGCGCCGGCTTTTGCGGCGCGTGCGCGACCGTCTTTCGGATCAAGGGCGACCCCAAGCTGCACTTCGCCCTTGCCTGTCAGACAGTCGTCCAGCCGGACATGTACCTGGCGCAGATCCCGTTCTTCCCCTCGCGACGGGCGGACTATCACCTGGAAGAACTGGAGGCGAAGGCGGCGACGCTCTTCGGCCTGTACCCGGAACTGCTGCGCTGTCTGGCGTGCGGAACGTGCACCAAGGCATGCCCGCAGGGGATCGACGTTCGCGGTTACATGGCCGCGGCCATGCGCGGCGACATCGCCGCCGTGGCCGATGCCTCCTTCGACTGTATCGCCTGCGGCTTGTGCTCAGCCCGTTGTCCGGTGGAAGAGACTCAGTACAACGTGGCGCTGCTCGCACGGCGGTTGTACGGCCGCAACCTGGCCAAGAGGTCGGAGCACTTGCGCGCCAGGGTGGAGGAGATCGCCCGGGGAGATTTCGACGGTCAACTCAAGGAGATGCGCAGCCTCGAAGGCCAGGCGCTGCGCGATCGCTACAACGCACGCGATATCGAGGCATAGGAGAGCGACATGACCTACCCCGAGGAGATGTTGGCCTCCATCGCCAAGGTCGAGGCCTCTCGCCCCGCCCGGATGAAGCAGCGATTCCCGTCCATGACGCCGGAGGCGCGTGACGCCGTCCTGCACGCATTTCACCCGGACTACCTGGAGAACGCCACGCGGCCCGTCCGCATCGGCGTGTGCGCCGGAGACCGCACACCTAAGGAGCTGGCCGAGGTGCTGGAAGGACCTGCCTACATCAGTGCCGAGGGCTTCGACCTCAGCCGGATCGACCTGAGCTGTGACGTGCTCGTCGTCGGGGGAGGCGGGGCGGGGGCGTGTGCAGCGTTGACGGCGGAGGAGGCCGGGGCGGATGTCCTGCTGGTCACCAAGCTCCGCTTTGGCGACGCCAACACGATGATGGCCCAGGGAGGCATCCAGGCCGCCGATCAACCCAACGACTCGCCGGCGCTGCATTATCTGGATGTCTTGGGCGGCGGACACTTCGACAACGATCCCGATCTGGTGGAAGCATTGGTACGTGACGCGCCCGATGTGATCCAGTGGCTGGAGAACTTGGGTGTCATGTTCGACAAACATCCCGATGGGTCGATGAACACCATTCACGGTGGCGGCACGTCGCGCAGGCGCATGCATTCGGCCCGCGACTACTCCGGCGCCGAGATCATGCGCGTGTTGCGGGACGAGGTCCGTTCCCGAACGGATGCCATTCGGGTGCTGGAGTTCAATCCGGTCGTGGAACTGCTAACGGACGAACAGGGACGCGTGAGTGGGGCGGTGCTCCTTGACCTGGAGACGCGCGAGTATCGGGTTGTGGCTGCCAAAGCCGTGATCCTGACGACGGGCGGGGGGGGCAGGCTTCACTACCAGGAGTTCCCCACAACCAATCATTACGGGGCCACCGCCGATGGGTTGGTCCTCGCCTATCGTGTCGGCGCCCGGCTGGCCTTCCTGCACACCATGCAGTACCACCCGACGGGCGTCGCGTTCCCGGAACAGATCGTCGGGCAGTTGGTCACCGAAAAAGTGCGCGGCCTGGGCGCCCAGGTGTGCAACAAGGACGGCGAGCAGTTCGTGTATCCGTTGGAGACACGCGACGTCGAAGCGGCATCGTTCATCCGTGAATGCCAGGAGCGAGGCAACGGCATCGTCACGCCGACGGGCCAGCCAGGGGTATGGCTCGACAGCCCGATGATCGACATCCTGCAAGGGCACGGGACGATCGAGAAAGGGCTGCCGGCCATGGTTCGACAGTTCCGGGGATTCGGCATCGACATCATTAGCCAGCCGATGTTGGTCTATCCGACGCTGCACTACCAGAACGGCGGGATCAAGATCGCGCCCGACGGCTCCTCAGGCGTCGATGGGTTATTCCTGGCCGGAGAGGTCGCCGGGGGAATCCACGGCACGAACCGGCTGATGGGGAATTCCCTGCTCGACATCACCGTCTTCGGCCGTCGGGCGGGGACGACTGCCGCCGCCTTCGCGCTGGCGCACGAGCAGCCGGGGTTGAGCCTCGGCCATCTATCGGCTTGGGACAGGGCCAGAGACGAGGCCGGATTGGAAGGGGGCCGCCCGTCTCCTATACTCCTGCCGGATTATGCCCGGCACATCAGAGCGGTCCGATCGCAGCCCTTAATCCCGCACGAAGCGTGATCCAGCCGTTGTCGGGTGGCACGCCCGATGCCGGAGAGCACACGCTCAGCGGCGCATGAGCTTACGGCTCGCCCAGCGGCCGTCGTCCAGCTTCGCGGCCGTGCCGGATCGGCCCATACGCTCGAGCGTCCCTTCCGCCGTGTCCCGGCTCCACCCGAAGAGTCGTTGAAGCTCCCTGGGCAAGGCTGCGCCGACAGAGTCGAGCCAGCGTGCCGCCAAATGGTCCTCCGCCTCGGTCCGGGAGATCGTGCGGGCGACATCGATGACCATCGGGAACCAGCGCTCGAACAGCTCGTAGATGAAGGCATAGTGCCACGCCCCGGCTTCAGCCACCCCGATCGGCAGAACCCACAGGCCGCGCTGCAGGTCGGTGATGGCCTTGTCGAACCGAGACTTGGACCCATCCGAGGATAGATGCGCCAGGCGCCGGAGGGCGACGGTGTGCTGGGCGCCGTGGGTGACTAGCACGTCGGCGATTTGCCGGGCCTCGCGGGTCAGCCGCCCGGCGTCGTAACCGAGCAGGTAGTCGTCCAGGTCTCCGACGCGATCGCTGAGCGCGTAGAAGAAGGGCAAGTCATTGAGGCTGACCATAGTGGACTTGCCGCGCAGGAGCTTGCCGTAGTACCAGCGCCGTTCTCCGAGCAAGCTGTCCTTCCAACCCCAGGTGACGTGGGCAGGGTCATCGTGTTGGTCGGAGACGGGCCGATCGCCGGCGGCGGCGGTCCACAGCGACGGGAAGTCGATCCCCTGGATGGACCAGAAGAAAACGAAGCCGCGCTGGCGGACGAAGGCCAGGGCATCGCGCCGGGTGCGCAGCCGCTTGCCTGGCGCAGTGCGGAAGGTCGCCGCCCTGTATGCCCGAAGGCGCGAGGGGGCTACCTTAGGCAATTCACGACCCCGACTGCCCGTGTTCCCCAGTAAGCCGAGTACACGCGGTATGTCCTCCAAATCGCTGACGGATAGCCGTGCCTATCCTACCGCGTTCCCCGTGAGCCATGGAGGAAACTATAATGGACGAGCGTCTCGTGATCACCGCCGAACTTCAAGGTGCGCC
>JBGOYQ010000088.1:0-5638 GCA_041479735.1 Anaerolineae bacterium
TCAACCATGCAAGCATCGTCGACGGTTGCATGCTGTCGGGAGCGGAGTTCGTGCGCTTCCGCCACAACGACATGCAGGACCTGGAGAAGCACCTTCGTGAGGCCCCGGGCTCGGCCTCGAAGCTGGTCGTGGTCGACGCCGTGTTCAGCATGGACGGCGACATCGTCGACCTGCCGCGGGTGGCCGAGCTCAGTCAGCGGTATGGTGCCTGGCTGATGGTCGATGAAGCCCATTCGGTCGGCGTGCTGGGCGACACCGGGCGAGGCATCGAGGAGCATTTCCACCTCCCGAGCGTAATCGACGTCAAGATGGGCACATTGAGCAAGACGATCCCGAGCGTCGGCGGCTACGTCGCCGGATCGGCCGATCTCGTCCGCTTTCTGCGCCATGCCTCGCGGGCCTACATCTTCTCTGCCGCCCTGCCTCCGGCACAGGCGGCGGCGGCGTACGAGGCCTTCCGCGTCATCGAGGACGAGCCCTGGCGGGTTGAGACGCTCCGCAAGAACTCGGCCGCCTTCATCTCGGGGCTGAAGGCTCGCGGGTTGGATACGATGAAAACCGAAACGGCCATCGTCCCGATCCTGTGCGGACGGGACGAGCCGGCCTTTGTCATGACGCGTGAGGCGCATCGCGAGAACGTGTTTGTTCTCCCGGTGGTCTCGCCAGCCGTTCCCGAAGGCATGGCCCGCTTGCGCTCGACGGTGACCGCAGCCCATTCCATGGAGGACATCCATTGGGCCATGGACGTCTTTGAGCGCGCAGCCCGGGTGGCGGGAATCCTCTAGCAGGTTGCGGAAGAACGGCATGAGCTTCTAGAGTCGTGGTGGCTGGGGTGGCCCAGGCGTTGTCCCTTCCACCATACCCACGAACCCATCACTCGGGAACCGGCTCTTACTGCGGCCTCCTGGGCCGACGAACGTCAACGCTGCGAGATCCGAAGGGATCGAGGGGCCGACATGGACCGCAAGGTGATCCGGCTTCATCCCGGCCGAGAGCGTTCGCTGGAGCGGCGCCATCCGTGGGTGTACTCGGGGGCCATCGCTGACGTAACGGGGGACCCAGGGCCGGGCGATATCGTCGAGATCGAAACCGCCTCGGGCGCATGGCTGGCCCGAGGCGCTTATTCGCCGGCGTCCCAGATCCGCGCCAGGGTCTGGACCTGGGACCGCGACCAGGCAGTCGACGAGGCGCTGTTGGCCCGCCGGTTGAGTGCGGCCATCGACGCGCGCCAGGCGCTGGCCTGCGCGCCGGGGCTGACCGCCTACCGGGAAGTGCACGCCGAGTCGGACGGCATCCCGGGCCTGATCGTCGATCGCTACAACGACTTTCGGATCGTGCAGCTGTTGACCGCCGGCATCGACGGCTGGCGGGAGGGTATCGCGGCTGCCCTGGCTGCGCGCGGCGACTGCCGCGGCGTGTACGAGCGGTCCGATGTCCCGGTACGGCCGCTGGAAGGCCTGCCGCCGCGCATGGGCAGACTGTGGGGGGAGGAGCCGGATGAGGAGCTGATTGTCCTGGAGTACGGGCTCAAGTTCCTGGTGGACGTGCGGCGTGGGCACAAGACAGGCTTCTACCTAGACCAACGTGAGAACCGCCAGCTCCTGCGCCGCGGGTTGGAAGACGCGTCGGTGTTGAACTGTTTTGCCTACACCGGAGGCTTCGGCGTGGCAGCGCTGGAAGGAGGCGCCTCCCACGTCCTGTCGATCGAGGCGTCCGGATCGGCGCTCGAGATGGCCGCCCGCAATGTCGAATTGAACGGTCATTCGATGGACCGGTGTGCGTGGCTGGAAGGCGACGCGTTCGTCGAGCTTCGCCGCCTGCGGGACCGCGGGCTGCACTTCGACGTAGTCGTCCTCGATCCGCCCCGGTTCGCGGCCACCGTTGCTCACGCCGATCGGGCGGCACGCGGCTACAAAGACATCAATCTTCTGGCGTTCAAGCTCCTTCGCCCTGGAGGCCGACTGTACACCTTCTCTTGCTCCGGCGGTGTTTCCCCGGAGCTCTTTCAGAAGATCGTCGCCGGCGCTGCGCTCGACGCCGGGGTCGATGTCTCGGTGATCGGTTGGCTGGGTCAGCCGGAAGATCATCCCGTATCGCTGGCGTTCCCCGAAGGTCGATACCTCAAGGGGCTGCTCTGCCGGGTGGCCGGACAGCCTTAAGGCCGGCCGGGCACGCCGCTCGGCGCAGGCAGGAGCGTCTCATACGGCGAGACGCACGAAGTCCTTCTTTATCCTCCCGACGTCTTCTGGGTCTCCGGTGTACCCGCCTGGCCCATTTTCGCTTTCATCGACAAACGGATGGCCTGGCGGTGCATGCGGCGGATCCGCTCGGCGGCGGATGCCTCACCCGCCTCTTCGAGCCGTTGGGCGGCGGCCATCAGGCTTCCAGTCAGCTTGTCATCCACCAACTCCGAAGATCCCTCGAGCAGCTTGAGCGCCGCAGCCTCATCCTCCTCGTCCAGCAGCTGCTGAGCCAACCGCAAGCCGGGAGGCAGGGACTCGCGCACCAGCTTCTGGAGATGGGCATCGATCGCCTCCAGTCGTGAGACGGTGCCTGCGTCGCCCCGCTCGTGGGCCGCACGCAGGTTGGCCGCCAGGACCCCGAAAAACAGGTCGTCGATCAGCGGCAGGGCGGCGGCGACCGCCTTGTCCAGGTCGGGCGCAGCAGCGATCGACTTCAAGAGCGCGGCTGCCTGGCCGACGCGGGCCTCCTGAAGCCGATCGTACTCTTGCGTCAGCTCGAGCAGCGACTGGCGCAGCGCCTCGAGGCGTGCCTTCTCCGGGCCTGCGGCCGCCTGCATGCGGTCACTGAGCTCCTGAAAAAAACCGTAGTCGAGCGCCGGCCGGGCCATGCTGGCCAACGCGGCCACGCGGTCGTTGTTGGGGGCATCGATGAAGAGATCGAGGAGCTTGGCCCGGGTCAGGTCCTTGCTGGCCTGGCGAAGGCTTTCCGCTGCGGCTCGCACCTCGGCCTCCTGCGCTTCGAGCCGTTTGCCATAGCTGGTGAATTCGAGCGCCTGCTCGAGTCGGAGGGAGGCCGCTTCCCGCGCCCGGTCATCCGGCGTCGTCTGGAGCGTCAGGCTTGCCAGCTGAAAGAACATCTCGTCCAGCTCGAGGTCGTGTTGCGTGGCAAACGTCGCCAGGTCGGATTCGGGCGTGCGCAGCAAGTCTTCGAACAAGCGGATCTTGGCGCGCTGCGCCTCGATCTCCTCCTTGGTGATCCCGTCGGCGGCCAGCACGCGTTCGACAAGCCCCTGCATGGTCAGGATGGCCTGCGGCTGGAGCAGGTAGCCCTTGCGTTGCTCGGGCACCAGACGACTGATCGCCTGGTTGATCAACTGGCCGAGCAAGCGCTCCTGATCGTCCTTCTTCAGGCCGATCTCGACCGGGACATAGGTCAACAGCATCTCCTTGGACGGGTCGTGATAGACGACCGGAGTCGCCAGCTGACCTTCGTAGTTGCAGTTCGGGCAGCGGACGAAGTTGAGCCCGCCAGAAAGCAGGCGCGCTTTGGCGGCGGGATCCTGCGCGACGTCGATCAGCTGCTCGATGGCGGCCTGGATGGGGGATCTGCAGTTCGGGCAGCGGACTTGCGTCATGGTTTTTGGCATTAACGGTTCCTGATCGGTTGGATGGCTAAGCGCGTGGGACGGAGAAGCACAGACGGGTGCCCTTGTCGATTTCGCTGTCGACCCAGATTCGGCCGCCGTGGGCCTCCACGACCGCCTTGGCCAGGTACAAACCAAGCCCGGCGCCCTTCGTCTTGCGGGCCGCCGAGCTGGCACGATAGAAGCGGTCGAAGACCCGCGTCAGGTCCTCGGTGGCGATCCCGGCTCCCTCGTCGGTGACGCATACGATGACCTCATCCGCGCGCACCTGGCCGCGCACGTTGACCTGGCCGCCGTCGGGGGAGTACTTGACCGCGTTCGATAACAGATTGGTGACAACCTGAGTCAGGCGGGCCTCATCCCCCAGGATGGCCGGGAAAGTTGCCGGGAAGTCAACGCTGAACGCGTGCTTCTCGGACTGGGTGCGGAACCGTTCGACAAGCCGCCTGCAGAGCACATCCAGATTGACTTCCGATCGTTCGATGGCCAGCGCGCCGGCCTGCAGCCGCGAGGCGTCCAGCAGGTCATCGATGAGTGTCGCCAGCCGATCGGCTTCCTCTTCGATGACCGCCAGGCTGTCGCGGACGACGTCCGGGTCCCAGTGCGCGTCCTCGCGCCGCAGCGTCCCGACGTAGCCTTTGATCAGGGCCACCGGTGTCCGCAGCTCGTGGCTGACGATCGAGATGAAAGTGCTCTTGAGCTCCTCGGCCTCGCGGAATTTGGTGATGTCCCGCATGTTTCCGACGATGCGGTGCAACCGGCCCTGAGATGACATGGTCGGGGCATAGGTGATGCCGACGCTGATCGGCGTCGTGGTGCGTGTGAGCAGGTCGCCCTCGACATACAGCGTGGCCTGTGGCGTGAGGGGCCATCCGTCGGCCTCGGCCTGTTCGAGGCCGTGGCCAGGCTCGCGCTTCAACCAGCGGATGACCTCGTTGTGCTCCCGTCCGATCGCCTCTTCCGCCGGCCATCCGGTCAGCCGGGCGCAAGCCCGGTTGAAGCCGACGAACCGGTGTGCAGCATCCAGAATGAAAATGCCGTCGGCGGCCGACTCGAGGACGGCGGCCTGCTCCCGCTGCTGCTGACTCAGGGCGGTGAACAGCCGGGCGTTATGGACGGCGTTGGCCGCCTGCCCGGCGAAGCCTTGCAGCAGCGCCCGGTCAGCCTCTGAGAACACGCCGCCGTACGAACGGAAGACGAATATGACCCCGACGACCTCACCCCGGGCGATCATCGGCAGCCCGACGCCGGTGAGCAGACCCATGGAGGCGGCTTGCGTGATCCGCTGCAGGCGGCGGCTGACCTCGGGGATCTCGAACTGCTGGGCGTCGCTGCGGTCGGGGATGTCCGCGAGCAGGGGTTCGAGGGAGTCGAGGAAGGCCGGATTGATGCCTGACGAGGCGCGAATCCGCCAGCCGCCCTCCTCGCGCAACGCGATCAGCCCCGCCTGGCCAGCCAGGAGCTCGGCCGTGACGCGCACGATGCGCGTCAGGACGGTTTCCAGGTCCAGTTCCTCGCTAATTGCCCGAGAGATTTCGAGGAGGTAGTCCCGTTGACGGATGCGGAAGTCGGGCAGCATCGCGCTTCAGTCCAGGCCCTCAGCTTCAGCTTCGGTGATGGAGGCCTCGAGGATCTCGAGGCCTTCTTCTATCAGTTGCTGGTCGATACACAGAGGCGGGGCGATGCGAATCGTGCTGTCGCCGCACCCGAGTGTCAGCAAGCCGTGCGAGAAGGCCTTCATCTCGATCGAGTCGCGCAACTTCTTGGCCGGCTTCTTGCTGTCGCGATCTTTGACGAATTCGACCCCGATCATCAGTCCGATGCCGCGCACCTCGCCGATCGTCCGGTGCCGGGCCTGGATCTCGGCCAGCGCGTCGAGGGTGTATTGGCCGACGTCGGCCGCATTCTGCATGTACCCGTTCTCGATCAGGTCGAGCGTCGCCAGGGCGGCGCTGCACGCCAGGGGGTTGCCACCGAACGTGTTGCCATGGGCGCCGTACGGCCAGTCCATTACGCTGGCCCGTGCGATCA